>JBFGLD010001270.1:0-2258 GCA_041576335.1 Anaerolineae bacterium
CGATACCGAAACCATCATCGAGTTAGCCCAGGTGATGACCGACACCAGCATCTGCGGCCTGGGCCAATCTGCCGGCTGGGCCGCCACCGATGCCATTAAGCGCTGGCCGGAGTTGTTTAGGGCCGCTGGTTGAAATAAAGCGGCGTTATCCGCCCCAAAATTCGCAGGATAGCCGGAACCGGTCCTGGCCGGGAATCGAGCCCACCGGTTCTGCCCAATTTATTGTTAGCGTGCCGAAAATTTTCCACAGCCTTAGCTCAAATTGTAATGAATTCTTTGACTGTCGACTACAAGCCCCCATAATTTACCCTTTGTTTGCAAACACGACCAATAGACCAGCGGCATCGGTTAGCCAAAATTCGGGGAGAACTGACCACCGAAGAAATTAAACGGATAGATGAGGCGCTGAAGATCATCTTTGCTTTGTAAGTGGCTTTACAAACCACCAGGGCAAGCCTACGGGTTTTTCTCATTACTCCCCAGTTTGTCGATGTAAGTTCGTCGTCCCGGGGATGGGTCTGTGTTTAGGTAACGCAGGTCTTGGGCTAAGGCCAACCGTGCGGAGTCCTGTTATTGTTGAAGTTTGACAGTTAGGGACACAAAAATTTCTCCAACAAAATGCAAAACTCCCCGTATTCTGGTAAAATCTAATTCATCATTCGGTTGCTTCGTGATAGGTAAATTCAGGCTATGATTACCGCATCCCCTCAACCCAAAAAAGAGATTATGTCTGCCATCCAAGCTAATCGAGATAAAATCAAAGCCTTTGGGGTCAAGAGACTGGGCCTTTTTGGCTCTTTTGCGCGTGACCAACAAAGGCCAGACAGTGATATTGATTTATTGGTTGAGTTTCAACCGGAACAGAAGACCTTTGATAATTTCATCCATCTGTCATTTTTTTTAGAGGAGGTGCTGCAACAGCCGGTTGAATTGGTCACGACCGAGTCTCTAAGCCCCTATCTGGGTCCAGATATCATTGAAGAGGCTGAGGATGTCCCTGTTCAGTATTGATTTTTCACGTTTCGCCCTGGGCTGCCGCCAGTTATGCGCCGCGTTGGGTGGACGCGTCCGATAGTGGTATCAAAGAAATAAAATGAGGAATGATGAAAGAATATAAACATACTCAGATTGGTTATTTACTCCTCATCTTATATATTGCCGTGATATTGGTTATGAGCTACTTAAGTATTATGACAGGTTTCAACCCGTTTGTCCTAGCTGGTCTGATCATTATGCTTATCGCTCTAGGATTATTTGCGACTTTAAGCGTGACAGTCGACGAGCAGATGATTAAGCTTCAATTTGGGTTGGGAATTATCCGTAAGGGTTTTCTACTAAAAGACGTTGAGGCATACCGGATGGTCAAGAATCCTTGGTACTACGGCTGGGGGGTTAGATATACGCCACGTGGTTGGCTTTTTAATGTTTCTGGTTTTTCAGCGGTTGAACTGCAGATGAAGAGCGGTAAACTATATCGAATTGGGACAGATGACCCCGAAGGATTAGCAAAGGCGGTTGACGAAGCCCTGAATGATGCTCTAGTTCATTAAGTTAGTGGCCTGTTAGGGTGTCTCAAATTGGGGCAAAGTAGGTCTTTATTGACGGGGTATTTTGTGTAGGGCCTCGTCTGATGGCACAAGTTATTTGTTCGTTGTTCACCATTTTTGGAAAAATGGAAGCATCCGTAAAAAATATTTCCTTACCCAAAATAAAATTGTAGATTTCCGGCGGCGTTGAAAAATCAACGAGTTTGCTTTGTTTGGTGAAGATGGATTACGCTCGAAATAACCACACGAAGAGTCAGCAGGATCCCCTAGTTCTATGCTAAATGCCGGCGGGCGCGGACTTCAAGAGGCAGTCTGGCTGCTGATGGCGCTGTTGACGCCATTATTTGTGAATTTATGGGTTGAGCAGCAATTCGAGGCGTCTAAGGTGTGGCTGTTGCGGACATTGGTCTGGGTGTTAGCTGTGTTGTGCCTGGGTGGCTGGATGGCTGGTTTTCGGCCAAGACCGCTCCCCTCACCCATCCGCAAGCTCATCATAGCCCTCGGCCTCGTTCTTTCACTCTCAACTTTACTGAGCACAAATCATTATATCGCCATCTTTGGCACACTTGACCGCGCCAACGGCGTTCTGACCCAAATGAGCTATTTATTGCTCTTCCTGTGTGTCGCCACACAAATCGGTATCCAACGCAGTTGGCGGTTGCTACACATCATCATCCTAACCGCCGTGCCCATTTGCCTGCTTGGTCTCGC
>JBFGLD010001271.1:0-2255 GCA_041576335.1 Anaerolineae bacterium
TCTCAGGACCGGTCATAGACTTACGAAAGCAGCCGACATAGGCCGTAGAAATGCCATCATATTTACTGTCCCCGCTCTCGTCCTGAAAGCCGCGTACACCTTTCATGGCCAGGGGCAGGGAAATGTGATCTTCGTCCAAAATGGTGCAGACCTCATCCAAAGTCTTTTGGGGCTGAGAAACGAGAGTTTCATAACGTATGATCCGATACTGGTCTGGATATTGGTGCTGGTTACGTTTAGCCAAGTGGACCGATTGCAGCCATCTGGCGACATCTCTGCCGATTTGCCCGGGTTTTCCGAGTTGTTGGTTACTCCTGATCCGTAATCGACGCACCACCAACCCGGCGTATCTGTCGCGTGGATCACGGATCATGTGTATCATTTTGGCGGTAGGATAAGCCGCAAAGATAGGATCGGCGTAACTTTCCAGCCGCGCTGACTGATCCCCCCAGCGTGATTTTCCTAATAGGCCAGCGTAACGTTCCTGAAAGAGCGCAAATAACCGTCCGTAGGTCAACTCCCCTTTCCAAAAGTCCGTTCGTATGCGCTCAGGATCAGGATCAAGAGCCTGTATACCTTTTTGAGCCAGCATTGCAGCAAAGCAGCGTTTAAAGTTGGCGGGCTGAGCCAGATCGCCATACCGGCCGTAAATCTGGGCCCACATTCTCGGCTCAGTTTTAGATATGGCAATATTCGGGTGCGAGGCTAACATCACACTAAGCAGAGTTTTCCCGCTACGACTCGCTCCCGCCACAAGAATTGGTCCGTGATTCATATACGTCTACCTCTTTGGACTGGAATAAATAGTCGTTTGGGCTTCACTCTAAACCTCGCCTGGGTCCGCGCTGCCACTGCCGAACCGTACGTTCAAACAAAGTCTTCAGGCGCGACGCGCTGCCCTCGATGCTGAATTCAGCTTTCACCAAACGCTGAGCTGCTTGCCCCAATCGGACTCGCAGCGCCCGATCCCTGGCCAGCATCGTAATCGCCCCGGCCAGAGAAACCGAGTCGCCGGGTGGCACCAGCAAGCCGGTTTCACCGTGCCGGACCAATTCCGGTATGCCGGATACTCGGGTTGAGATCAGAGGCAGACCCTGAGCCCCGGCCTCCATTAGGACCACCGGAATACCATCTCGGTCACCACCCGGTGTAATGACCGAGGCTAAGGCAAATAGATCATGGTCTCGGTACGCTGCCATGATATCGTGATGGGGACGAGGACCGAGCAATCGGACTTGTTCTTGCAGCCCATACGTTTGGATAAGTCGCTTTAATTCAAACTCGGCGGCCCCCCCGCCAATAATTGAACAAGTAAACTCAAGGCCTTGCTGCTTGAGCAAATGGCAAGCCGTAATAAGGTCATGGTGCCCTTTTTTGGGCAGCAGGCTGCCGACCGATAAAATCTTCAAGTTCCCATTGTCGGAACGCTTTTGGGGCGCGTGAGGCTGCTCGAGGTTATCAAAGTTGACGCCACAATGAATGACCGAAATTGCCTCGGCCGAACAGCCGCCCAGGACCAGCACCTGCTCCCGATTATACTCAGATATCGCCACAATTTTGTCGGCTTGTCGGCTAATGAGAGGTAGGAGATCATTTGAGACGTAAATATCATAGGCATGGACCGTAACGGTAAAGGGCAAATCGAGCAGTCGAGCACAGATCCATGTGGCTGCGCCGGACAACCAGGCAAAGTGTGAGTGCAGTAACTGGATGTCGTGACCCTTGAGTTGGCGAGCTACAGCCACAGCCTTCCAAAAGATGACGATCCGCTTGGCCAATAATACCAACGGCTGCCTGGGATAGGGTTGGCGCGCCAAGGAAATCAACAACCTTAAATAAAGACGCGGTGATCTAAACATAAAATATAGTTGGGCGAGCCACAACCCGGGGGCCAGCAAACCTGGGGCATACCAAGTGTAGGGCAGCAAAGCCTTAGATAGCGGCTGAACCGGTCCAGCTCCGGGCTCGAGCAACGAGATTATTTTTACGCCGCAACCTTTCCGCCGGATTGCATCGATCTCTTCAGCGACAAAGGTTTCGGTCAGGTACGGAAAATGTAAGAGAATATAGACGACGTTGAAAGTTCGGGGCATTATAATTTTGACAAATATTTACATAAAGTCTGGCGGGACTGATGTCGCCCGTATCGGGCCATTCGGCCGCAAAGCCCGCCGATGCGGGCTAAAGATGACCTGTCCGCGGAGGCGGACATCGCGGCTTTAGCCCTGCAAGAGCGATTTCCATCGCTTATTGAA
>JBFGLD010001272.1:0-2255 GCA_041576335.1 Anaerolineae bacterium
CATATCGAAAATATGCTCGACCGTTACCCAAGCAAGATGAGTGGCGGACAGCGGCAGCGGGTGGCTGTGGCCCGGGCTATCGCTATGAAGACCCGAGTGCTGTTAATGGACGAACCGCTCAGCAACCTGGATGCCCTGCTGCGACTGGAAATGCGGGCTGAACTGAAGCGGCTGTTAGCTGAATTGGGGGCCACAACGATCTACGTTACCCACGACCAGATTGAAGCCTTGAGTATGGGCGATCGGATTGCCGTGATGCGTGACGGCGTGATCCAACAGGTTGATCATCCAACCCGGGTTTACGACTTGCCATCCAATCAATTCGTCGGCGGTTTTATCGGTAACCCGCCGATGAACTTTATGCAGGGCCAGGTACAGCGCCAAAACGGCCACGTCAAAGTCGCTATTGGCGACTATACCCTGGAACCGGCCGAAGTCATGAAGCCCCTGGTCCGCTCCTATGATGGGGATGCGATTGTGATTGGCATCCGGGCCGAAAATATGGAAACGCTGGCCCAACCGGCCGCTGACGCGCTCAAGGTGCAGGTGCTGGTTGTTGAACCCCTGGGTTCCCAGAATCTGCTCACCGTCAAAATTGGTGAGGATACAGTCAAAGTAGCCACCCATCCGACCTTCATAATTGAACCGGATATGGACGTCTGGCTGCGCTTCCCGGCTGACAAAATTCGCTGGATCGACCGCAAGAGTGGGCGAGTGCTGTATCCGGCTTAAGAGCGCGTGTCTTAAATGTTCACGATGCGGAATTGACCTGTTGGCAGACTCAAACTTTTGCCACGGTTGTGGAGCACCGGTCAAGACCGAGGTGGATGGTGGGGACAGTGTTCCGGTCGAAAGAGTGTACAAGGCCAAAGACGCAACAACCCTCGTCTGGCAGTCGGGTGAAAGTGGAGTAAAAATCAAACTCGCTGCATCAGATCTGAGCGCTTCCCATGACGAGGAGGAGCACAAAGTACACTCGTTTGAGGACCTGGTGCGCCTCATCCGAGACAAACCAAGCTCGGTGGAAGAGGATGAGCACGATTATTCAAGTGAGGTGATCTTCCATATCTTTACCGCCTGGCGGTAAGTACACTAAAGTAACCCAAGTTGTCACCTTTTCCCGAACAAGACCTGACGGGTTTTCAAATGAGCCTCTGCCAGCCGAAAATGGCCCATTTGGATTGATTCTCCTGTGAAATATCACGCCAAAACCCGTCAGGTCTGATGGTTCACAACTTGGGTTAAAGTATAAATATGTTGTTGGCTACGGATTGTAGAGATGGCGTTTTAGCCATCTCATTATCGTATCCGTTATTAATCTGCTGCTGGCACATTTAGATTGTGACCCGTTCGTTGGGAGATTTGCCTCTTATTTCCCAAAACAGCTGGGCGCTACTGTTTCGTTTTTGAACTTAGTCCCAAATTACTGGATGTACTGGGACTCTAAATTTAAGTTTGCGTAGGTCATTGGGAGGACGATTGTTTGTGATGACAACTAATGATCGCTTAGAACATCATCAAGAAACCGGTACTACACTTTATATCATCAACCACACCCATTGGGACCGCGAATGGTTTTTAACCTCAATATATACCAGCCGATGGATTCCAGGGTTGATCAATAAATTAGAACAACTGGTCGCGGTCAATCCCAATTTTAAGTTTTTGTTTGACGGGCAGACGCTGGTCGTCGAGGATTTGCTCGAGGTTGCGCCCCACTATGAGACCAGGGTCAAGCAGTTGGTCAAAGACGGCAACCTGATCATTGGCCCCTATTACTGCCAACCCGATTGGCAAATAACCGGCGGTGAACTGCTGATCCGGAATCTGCTGTATGGCCGGCAGGATATGCAGCGGCACGGCGGGAGCAACCCCGTCGGCTGGCTGGTGGATACCTTCGGCCATATTGCCCAGTCGCCGCAAATTCATCGTTTATTTGGGCTGGAGGCGGTCTTTGTGTGGCGCGGTGTGCCCAAGCTGGAGCCCTACTTCCAATGGCAGGGCAGCGACGGCCAGCAGCTGCCGACCATCAACCTGTTTGGCGGCTACCGCAATCTATACGGGGTAACCCACGCGCCCGAGGTGGCCATTAAGCGGTTAGAAGCGGAAGTCGACAAACTGCAGCCCTACTATCCTACACCCGACATCCCGCTGTTCGACGGCTATGACCTGGAAGAGGATCCCGAAGATCCGGTTCAATTTTATCAACAGCATCTCTCTGACTTACCTGCACAGATCAACCTGGAAGAATCTGC
>JBFGLD010001273.1:0-2251 GCA_041576335.1 Anaerolineae bacterium
GTTAGCTAAAACTTCATCTCGGCTGCGGACCAAGGGCGTCCAACTGCCGACAGGCAACTTGTTACGACGAATTTCAAAGTGCAGGTGGGCAATCCACCGCCCCTGTGGAAATTGAGGCGTTTTGGCCCCCTTGCCCATCGTCCCGATTTGTTGACCACGCCTCACCTTTTGGCCGACCTGGCTGACCATAATTTGCTCGAGATGCGCATATTGTGTCCAAACGCGGCTGCTATCGGGTAGGGCATGTTCCAATAAAACAATGTTGCCCCAAGTTGGGGGGAAGTTACCAAACTCAACCACCCGCCCATGTGAGATCGCATAGATTGGATCTCCCAAATCGGTATCGCCTCCGCCCCGGCCATTCCAATCTTCACCCGGATGCCAGACGCCAAAGGATTTAAAGTAAGCCGGATCGGCCAGGGTCGCATCAATTTTATGAGTTCTATAAACATCCACGTTTGTCCCTCGTGGCCCGACCGGAAAATCGAAGCCATCAGAGATAGGAATACCATCGGCTGTTTCTCTTAGTTGGTTGGTCACCGCTCACCTCTCATATTAACAATATGATGTTGCAATGGCTAGAATATCTTCTCAGACCATTGTAAAATTAATTATACCGTTATTGACCCTTTTTGTTAAGATCGGCTTTCGCTGTGCTCATGCTTGGGGTTCCATAATGGGGAGCAAGTACAAGTATACTTCTATTTTTCACCAAGATAACCCTTTATTCGGGGGCCTGCCCGAAACTTTAGGTGACCGTCACTTTTACCGGATTTTTACCTGACATAGACATCGCTCACCAACGCAAAGTGACTGTCACCCACTTTGCCCAAAATTTAGGACGCACTATTTTGATTGGGAACAGATTTGACAGACTATCCGGTCGCGTGGTATGATACGAGCCGTCAACCAAAAGCTTTACTTTAACAACTGAGCTAATAAATCTTGACTCATCAAGAGGAGTGGAGGGACCGGCCCTGTGAAGCTCCGGCAACCTTACGGGTTGGGCAATGCTGCCCAGACCATTTTCGGTGCCAATTCCGGCAGAAGTTCATTTTTCTGGAAGATGAGAGACTTCGCATTTTTGACTCAAACCTCTTCCAAAAGAAGAGGTTTTTTTGGGCAAGCACGTTCGACAAAGGGGCCTCTCACCAAACACAGAGGCCCTTTTATTATTAATTAGATTAGCTGGAGGGAAAAATCTAATGGCTCAACAAAACTTAAGTACCCGTGTCGTTCACGGCGGTGAGAAGCGGGTCAAACCATATCACGCGGTTACCACGCCCATCGTGCAAACCAGCACTTACACGTTTGAAAACAGTCGTGATCTAACGGAATATATGGAGGCCAAGCTCTGGGGCGATGAAACCGAGCGTGAAGAATACGGGCGCTATGGCAATCCCACAATTGCTGCCGCCGAAGCCAAGCTGGCCGGCCTTGATGGTGGCCAAGCGGCCTGCCTCTTTGCCAGCGGTATGGCTGCAGTGACCAGCACGCTTTTGAGCCTGCTCTCATCCGGCGGGCACGTCATTTTGACCGACGATTGTTATCGCCGTACTCGCCAATTCGTGACCAAGTTTTTGGCTCGTTACGGTGTCGAGGCCAGCCAGGTGCCTATGGGCGATTACACGGCGTTAGAAGCGGCCATCAAGCCCAATACCAAGCTGATTGTCTCTGAGTCGCCCACCAACCCCTATTTACGCGTGCTGGATCTGAAAAAGTTAGTCACACTTGCCAACAAACACGGCCTTAAAACCATCGTTGACAGCACGTTTGCCACCCCGGTCAATCAACGCCCGCTGGAATTCGGGGTTGATTTTGTGGTTCACTCAGCTACCAAATACCTGGGGGGTCACAACGATTTACTGGCCGGGGTCGTGATCGGCTCCGACTATATGATTGGCGCGATCAAAGAGACCCAAAGTATGCTCGGCGATGTAAGCGATCCACACACGGCCTATCTGTTGTTACGCGGCCTCAAAACCTTAGAGCTGCGGGTACAACGCCAAAATGAGACGGCTAACAAAATTGCTCATTTTTTAGCCAAGCATCCCACCGTGCGGCGCGTCTATTATCCGGGCCTGGTTAGCCACCCCGATCACGAGGTTGCGGTCGAGCAAATGTCGGCATTTGGCGGCGTGGTTAGTTTCGAATTGGACGCAGATTTGGAAGGGACCAGTAATTTTATCGACCAGCTGCAAATCCCTTACATCGGTGCCAGCCTGGGTGGGGTTGAGTCGCTGGTTGAGCA
>JBFGLD010001274.1:0-2251 GCA_041576335.1 Anaerolineae bacterium
CCACCGCCCCCACCGCCAACCGACTGGCCGGTATTCTTGCCGGACACGGGCCAGCAGCGTCGACAATAGCGAAAACCGGTTGGTTCGCCGGGGCAAGTCCGGCATTAGATTTATTAAGTTTAGTCGTAACGTTCCACTGAGCCCACGGCCCAATAAACACATTGTTTCTTGCTTCATGATGAGCGCAGAGGACGCTGAGGCCTGTGCGGTTTGGAGGCGCCGTTGGAGTGCTGTTATTTGGGGCTACCCGGCGTGTTTACGCCTAGAGTTGATAGAGCTCGGGGCGCCGGTCTTTAAAGACCGGGATTTTTTGCCGTACCTCGGCGACTTTGTCCGTTTCAATAGTGGCGGTGATTAACAGTTCCACTTCGCCGGCTTCGATAACCGTATTGCCCCAGGGATCGATAATGGCCGAGTGGCCGAAAAAGTCATAGGTGCCATCGCTGCCGACGGCATTAACCCCGACCATATACATTTGGTTTTCGATAGCTCGAGCGTGCAGCAAGGTTTGCCAATGGGCCAGCCGGGGATGGGGCCATTCGGCGGGCACATAAACGATGTTAACTCCGTTAAGGGCGTAGGTTCGGAACATCTCCGTAAAGCGTAAATCATAACAGATAGAGAGGCCGTTTTGTCCCCAAGGTGTCTCAACAGTAGTCAACTGCTGGCCGGGAGCCAGATATTGATCTTCATCCATGACCCCAAATAGGTGTATTTTACGATAGACACCGGCCGCCTGTCCGGTCGGATCAAACATGATCGACGTGTTCGTGGGTTTGCCATTCTCATCCAGGGCCAGCATTGATCCGTTGATCCAAAGCCCGTATTTTTTAGCTAAATTAGCCACATCACCGATGATGTTAGCTTGCCGGGCGGCTAGGGCCTTAATATTAGGCCAGTCGCACCCGGTAGTCCACATTTCGGGAAAAACAATCATATTGGAGCCCCGACGCGCCGCCTCGGCAGCCCATTCGTCGGCTTTTTTAAGGTTAACTGCCGGATTACCCAAACTGATGTGCATCTGGGCCAGCGAAAGCGTCAGTTGCATTATTTCCTCCTGGTGAGTCTTTATGGGATGCCGCTAATTTAAGAGTTCAGAAGCCTGCAAATATGGTCCCAACAGTATACCACGATTATTAGCGGTGTGTCAGCAGACTTTCAATGTAAGAGTCGCTCACTTGAATTTTATTCTGAATAGCCCGGCGCTTCGCCAACCATTTGGGTAATCCTGCTAATCCGGCTAATTGACCCCGGAGGCGAGCTCGAGCGGCTTGGCCACGCCAGGCGCGCAGCGCGTCAATGGCGATTTTGAACTGGGCGCCGATGATGGTTCGCCAGTAGCGGCGAAAAATGAAACCAGGCAAATCTTTAGCCATTACAAACAAGGTGTTGCGGCCTGTATAATAACTGGCAATCACCCCACCGCCCGTAGCGCTGAGGTGGTGAAAAACCATGGCCTGCGGTGTGAAAACGGCGCGATAACCGGCCAGCTGGGCCCGCCAATTGAGGTCAACATCCTCCAGATACATAAAAAGATCCTCGTCAAACAGACCGATCTCCTCCAGCATTTCGCGGCGGTAGGCCACGGCGCCGCCGCACCCCCCAAAAATATAGGTTTCGTCATCAAATTGCCCCTCATCTTTTTGCCATACGCCTCGATTGAGCGGCACCCCATCAACGCCAAAGCCATCGCCGGCGGAGTGAAGGATGTCACGCCGTTCAAACAGCAGCATTTTGCTGGCAGCCATTCCGGCATCGGGATGGCGCTGGAGGGTTTCTACCAATGCCTGCGCCCAACCGGGTGTGACCTCGGTATCGTTGTTAAGTGGGGCGATGATCTGGCCGCTGGCCTGCTTAATGCCCTGGTTAATGGCTCCCGTTAGGCCTCGATTCTGGCCAAGCTCGATTATCTTTACCTCGGGAAAATCCTGCTGCGCCATGGTCATGGACTTGTCGGTAGAGCCGTTGTCGACAAGAATAATTTCGAGATGGGGATAAATTTGAGTTCGCAGTGCCTCGAGGCAGTGCTTGAGGTGCTGCACCCCGTTGTAATGAGGTATGATAACCGATACGAGCGGATCAGTGTTGCTCATTTGCCATAAGGGGCCGGTACATATTCATGGCCGCGGCAAGCGCCGAATTTTCGCAGCTAGCCTAATTGGCCTCAAGGTACGCCCTCAACCCTGCCGCCCAGGGTCGCAGCTCAATCCCCATGGCTGCGGCTTTTATATTTGCCAACGGCTTAAAAGTC
>JBFGLD010001275.1:0-2251 GCA_041576335.1 Anaerolineae bacterium
CCCGCCGGACCGGTGCCAAACAGCCAATGTTTGCTGACCAAATCGATGTTGGTCTGCCACAATTCTAACCGTTGGTAAGAGCCGTCTTCTTCGGCTTCGACAAAAACGGCTTCGTACAGATAATCTGAATTAGCGACGACAAAAATCAAGGCGACAGTAAGCAGCAGTATTGTCAGCTTACGAGAGCGAATAACGGTAATCACCACGATGGCCGTAGCCAGAGGAGCCCAACCCGAAACCCAGGCAATGGCTGCGCCTAAAAAGAAAAAGCGATAAATCATTACGGCACACAAGGCTAGCAGTGCTCCGCGCAGCCACACCTTTAAGCGCTCATTATAGATGGCCTGGGCATACGCCAGAGAAATGATCCACATTGGCCAGATTCCGTCCACCCCCATATATTGCACATAGGGCAAATTGAACAGAATGCCCAAACCGTACAGGCCGCCACCGGCGATCATAATACCCCACAATATCTTCAACCACTTGAGATCGCGTAGAAAGTTGACCACGAGTACGAACGACAGCGGCAGCATGAGCATCATCAGCCAAGACACAAGTTGGGTAATGGGGAAATCGGCCCAAACAAAAACCAGCGGGTCGCGGAATACGTTACTCCAACCCAGTGAGATACTTAACACAACCATAAAGCCTATGAGGGGTAAGTATTCGCGGGCCCAGACAAAGTGCAGACGACGCTCTACAAGCAGCATGCGCAGCAGCCATAATCCAACAGCGCCTATGGCCAGCACAAAGGTTATCGTTGCGTTTTTTGGCAGGATATAGCCGCCCAACAAGGTCGACGCTGCCGGGATGGCCAGAACAAGGTAGCTCATCGGCACGGACAGGACGACTGCCAACGCGATCAGCCCCAATGGTGCAGCCGCACCCGCAACTAAAAGTTTAGGTGAAAGATAGCCCTGCAGCGGTCCCATCATCGAGGCCACAACGAGCGCCCCGACCAGTGCGACCGGACGCAGCCATCGCTGCCAATTCAACTGAATTTGATAGCCTGACGCTCCAATCGTCCTGGTCATATCGCCTCTAGCTGAACTTGTTGGCGGGGAGGAGGTGGTAAGGCAGGCTCTGCTTCGTAAAAATACTCAACCAGCGTCGCCACAATGCGCTGGCTGGCCCGACCGTCACCATAGGGGTTAGCCGTCTTGGCCATTTGATCGTAGGCCTCGCGATTAGACAAAAGGTGAAGCGCCGTCGAGGTAATCTCATCGGGGTTGGTCCCAACGAGACGTAATGTGCCGGCCGATACGCCCTCAGGGCGTTCGGTAACATTGCGCAGGACTAAGACGGGAACTCCCAAAGATGGAGCCTCCTCCTGGACGCCGCCCGAGTCGGTCAGAATTAAGGTTGAGCGGCTCATGAGTTGAACAAAGGGTAGGTAATCGAGGGGCTCTAGCAGATGAATGCGATCCACATGACGAAGCGTGGCTCGGACCTTAGCCTGTACGTTGGGATTACGGTGGACCGCAAAGACGATTTCTACGTCGGGATCGGCTTCGACAATTTGACGTAGTGCCAGGCATATATGGTCCATCGACCGGCCGAAATTTTCACGGCGGTGTGCGGTTACCAGGATGACCTTCCGTCGTGAAAAATCAAGATTTCGTAAGGTGGGTTGTTCAAAAACAAAATCAGGCCGTATCTGGCTCAACAAGGCGTCGATGACCGTATTTCCGGTAACGTAAATTTTTTCGGACGTGACCCCGGCCTGGAATAGATTATGGCGGGCGAGTTCGGTCGGGGCAAAGTGTAGGTCCGCCATAACGCTGATAAGACCACGATTGATTTCTTCGGGAAAGGGTTGGTATTTGTCGTACGTGCGTAACCCTGCCTCTACGTGAGCTACCGGAATTTTCATATAGTAAGCCGCCAGTGCTCCCATAAAAGCGGTCGTCGTATCACCCTGGACCATGACCATATCCGGTTGAGTCTGGGCCAGCACGGGCTCGAGCCCGCTCAGGGCTCGCGTCGTGACATCGAACAGGGTCTGGCCGGGACGCATAATGTCGAGATCGTGATTCGGTTGGATATCAAATAGGTTCAATACCTGGTCTAACATTTCGCGGTGCTGAGCTGTAACGGCTACGATCGTACGAAATTGGCCGGACGACTGCTTTAATTGCCGGATGACCGGACTTAATTTGATGGCTTCTGGTCGGGTACCAAAGATTGTCATAATCGTGTACATCTGAGTTTTGCTCCAATTTAGTGGCTGCAATATGTGTGGTCTTTA
>JBFGLD010001276.1:0-2250 GCA_041576335.1 Anaerolineae bacterium
AGGGGGTAGGCTGACCGAAATTTTGGACATCAATGGTCAAATCAACCAAATGCAGACCGCCCAACTGGAGGATGTGGTCTGGAGCCACCTGCCGGACTTGCAACATCTGCGGCCGGAGGAAATGGGGCAATATCTAAATGGCCACCTCACGAGCCAGTCAAACCCGCTGGCCCTAACCCAACTTCTGATCATCTACCATTTATTAGTGGCGATGCAGGAGTTGCAGAAAGACATTGCTGAACGCAAAAAGTGGGTGGAGAAATACCAACTGGTTACCTAGGGCAATCTGAGAAGCGATATTCGGAAAAGCCCGGCTGCGGTTGCCCTCACGCTCACGCCCTGCCCCTCTCCCGAATCGGGAGAGGGGAGTCGCGCCAGCGACGGGTTATGGCCAATATCACCACGATGGCTTGCCCGATAAGGTCTCCTGATTCGGGGCCAAGGCAATAGCACATCTGAAGTCTGCGCCGCCAGAGATTTCGGCCGGGCCTCCATGCCTCGAAATGAATTTCAAGGCTATGGGACAAAGTCCGTTAAGAACGGACTGAACCAGTGAGTTTACCAGCAGAAATAAGCCAGAGCAGCCGGTTTATTAACCGCCTTTCCCCTCCTAGCCCAGAATTTCAATTCGGGGTGACACTTGTGCAGCAGGGGCCTTTTTCCGGCCGGGAACTTTAGGGCCACAAATAAACTCTCGACAAAAAAATGCCAAGCATCAAAATACCGGAGGTCACTTTGGCCAGAATCCCGAAGGCGGTGCCGGCTACGTAGCCTTTGGTCGCACCGATGGCTTTTTGCCAATCGCCGTTGCGCCGCCACTCAACCAGCAGCACACCCAGCACGGTGCCGATGAGGCCGGCAAAGCAGCCCAAAATGGGCGTGCCGATCAGGCTGGCCAGGATACCCAATATCAAACCAAGCGCGGCACCCACTACAACGCCGAGACAGGAAGCGCCCCCAACTTTGGCCCCAAAGTGCCCGGCCAGGGCATCGACAATAATGCCTGTGATCATAAATAGAGTGAGTAGGGCAAAGGCCGGCCAGCCTAATCTTTCCCAGCCTAGCGCCAAGCCGTAAAAAGTGGCGGCTGCCCAAATTATCAGGGTGCCCGGGAGCGGCGGCACCACCGTCAAGATCAGGCCGACCATCATCGTAAACAAGGTGATGAATAGCACAGTACCCTGAGTCAGCAACTCAGCACCGCTCATACCTCAATGACCTTTCTCGTCCGAATGTGTTCCTGCCCCAACTTTTTTATAATCTCGGTACCTGAAGCCGGATAGTTGCCCAGCCAGCCTCGCCCAATTTCAGTTTCAAATTTTTCCATTTGAATTCTACACTACGTCACTTGAGAGCACAAGCAAGCCGGTAATGACGATTCGTCTTTTTCGGCCCTCATTGTCAGCCTGTAACAGCCGTGAAAAATGAGACAAGAATAGATGATCAACTAGGTTACACTAATAGCTGCGCCAGATGCGGCCTGAGAAACTCGGCCGCAGCGAACTTAAAGCCCGAGCCAATGGAATAACAGCTGCAAGCCAAAAAAAGCCACGAACGGGAAACCGTTAAAAGTAACTTTGTATGGAGCAGCGACATGAGCAAAGACATTATCATAATTGTGGACGACGAAGAGAATATCATCGAGCTGGGACGGCTCTACCTTGAAAATGAAGGCTACCCGGTTGAAGCGGCTTACGATGGGCTTGAGGCTATAAGAAAATTCGAACGTCTCAACCCGGCTCTGATTATACTGGATCTGATGCTGCCGGAGTTGAACGGTTGGGAGGTCTGAGCCGTGAGCGACGTACCCATTATTATGCTGACCGCTCGCACCGATGATGTGGACAAAATTGTAGGCCTAGAACTGGGAGCGGATGACTACATAACCAAGCCTTACAACCCTCGGGAATTGGTAGCCCGGGTCAGAGCGGTTCTGCGGCGGGGAGGTAAGCAGGGGCAAGTTTCCGCGACTACGGAAATGCCTATATTTCAGGCCGGTCTGTTACAGATCGACCCGGCCCGGCGTGAGGCAAGCTTGGATGGTCAAATGCTGGAGTTGCGCACCAAGGAGTTCGATCTATTGCAGACTTTTGTCGAGCATAAACGCATGGCCCTTAGCCGGGAAAAGTTGTTGGAACTTGTGTGGGGCTATGACTTTTACGGGGAAACCCGAACAATCGATGTCCACGTGGCCCACCTGCGCGACAAACTCAAAGCTGATGTGCGGGTCAGTATCGAGACGGTGTGGGG
>JBFGLD010001277.1:0-2250 GCA_041576335.1 Anaerolineae bacterium
ACGTTTCAAACCGAGCAAGGTCAAGAAGTTCTGTTGATCCCCGGCCCGCACAGTTGGTTTCTTACTACTAACAAAAAGGAGCAATAACCAATGACCACCCATAAAATTACCCCAGACCCCAAGTGCGGCGAGTGCAATGGTGACGGTGAAATCTTTGACATCGTTCCCTACGGCTCGACTGTAGCCCACCTGCCGAGCTTTTGCGATTGCGTCACCGATCAGGTTGAGGATTGGGACGATGACGATGAGATTGAAATTACTTTTCATTCCAAGATTATCATTGACGTTAGCAAAGCCACTTGTATAAATGATGAACCTCATTTCTACGTTAAGGAGTTGGGCGCTCATGTCTCAATCCTTGACCTGGACTATGATGCCAAAATTCATGAATGGTTTTTAGACCTGAAAGGAATCCCCGCAAAATGAAACTCTCCGCAAAAGCCAAGGAACAACTGAATAAAGTGGTTGAGCGTTTTAAGGCCGGCGACTTGTCGCCCGTGACTAAAATCTTGACCATCAATTTACCCTCCGATGCCCCCGCCCGGCAGTGGACATTTAGCAACCGGGTTATGGCGTATGCCCAGACCGGCGGTCTTGACTGCCGGGGCTTTAGGCAATGGGAGCAGGCTGGCCGCAAGGTCAAGAAGGGCAGCCGGGCCGGATTTATCTTGTTTCCTCGAATGGTCAAAAAGACCAACGACAAAGGCGAGGAGAAAAGACAATGTGTCGGCTTTGGTACAACCGCAGTATTTTCGGTGGATCAGACCGAAGGCGAAACCATTACCGATTACGAACCGGCCCAACTGCCCCCCCTGATAGATGTTGCCCAACGTCTGGGAATTGACGTGCAGTATATGCCACTGGTCGATGCCTTTGGCTATTGCACCACGGATAACAGCAAAATCCGGCTGGCCAGCCACGATGAAAGCGTATTCTTTCACGAACTGGCTCACGCTGCCCATAACACCTTTGAAACCAAGGTAAGCGGTGGGCAAGACCCGCATCGGGAAACCGTAGCCGAATTGACCGCTTGTATCCTGATGCAGACCTACGGCATTAAAGATACAACCGGCAACGCCTGGAAGTATATTGAGCATTACAACACCGATCCTGTTAGGGCCATTATGAAAGCCCTGGGTGAAGTTGAGAAAGTGCTCGATGTCATTTTTAATGACCCTATTGCGTAACTATTCAAATTGTGGTACACTTTTCGCACGGAGGTAGCACCTATGAAATTCGTCACTATGGAACAAGCCGCAACTGAACTCAATGTATCCCTGCGGAGAGTGTACCAGTTTTGCGCCGATGGCCGGCTTGGTTTGAAAGTCGGCAATAAATACATCATCACTCGTGATAGCCTGGAGTCGTTCAAACAAGAGGAACGCACTCCGGGCCGCCCCCCTAAATCTGGTTAGATTCCAACGCCGTCACCCGCGCCCTGAGTTCGGCCAACTGCTGCTGAAACGAAGTGACGCCCTCGCGCCTTAGCTGAAAGGTCAGGTGCAGCCCGGTATGGTCCGACAGCGCACCCAGGCCGCTCACGATGTCGCTGGCGTACTCAGGCTCAACCACGTAGACCGTCACCCCACCCGGCTCACCCTCACGTACCACGCTGCCTTGCACCTGCTCAATTTGGCCGCTGCCCTCGGTCGGCACGATATGCGCCCGCCAGGGCTGGGGCGGGGTCCAGGTAAACAGGTCGTCAATGCCGAAGCGGTGGGCGGTCGAGTAGGAAAACGCGACCTTGACGCCCGGCAGGGGGAAGCCGTTTTCGTCCACGACCAGCACGATGATGCGCCCTTCCTCCCAGGTTTTGGGCTGCGTGCGGCGGATGCCCACCAGCCGGAAAGCTGACGGGGTGCCAGCCGGGGTCAAGGCTGCGCCCCAATTGATGGCGAAATCGTTGGGTATTCTCGTTAAAGGTTGGTATTGTCTCATTGCATTAGCTCCATTTGCACGCCTTGGGCCAGCAGGTCGGCAATGCGCCGCTGGCCGATAGCCACATAGTCGGCGTCCTGTTCGATCATAATATAATCGCGCCCGGTTTTGATGGCAGCCAAAGCGGTGGTCATCGACCCGGCAAAGGGGTCCAGGATAACGCCGCCGGTGGGGGTTCGGGTAAGTTTGGCCAGGTAGGTGAGCAGGGACAGCGGCTTGACCGTGGGGTGAGTGTTGTACTCGCCTCGTTCACGCTTCGAGGCTTTGGCACAATAGAAAAAGCGGGAAGCGCCGCCGGAGTCGGTGTAGCCA
>JBFGLD010001278.1:0-2248 GCA_041576335.1 Anaerolineae bacterium
CCTATGCGATGAAACACGAACCATCCAAATTCTTGGCAATTTGCTCAATAACGCTTGTAAATATACGCCTGAAGCGGGCTCGATCACCCTTAGTCTGGCCCCGGCCGGCGAGGATGGCTTTCTCCAAGTCAGTGTCGCAGATAACGGTGTCGGCATTGCGCTTGAAGACCAACCCAACTTATTCAGTCCCTTCTTTCGAGCCGAAAACGTAAATTCAACCGGGGCTAGAGGCACCGGCCTTGGACTATACATTATCCGCTCGCTGGTTGAACTGCACGGCGGGCGCATCTGGTTCGAAAGCAAGCTCAATCAAGGCAGCACCTTCCACGTAACATTCCCCATTGCCGATTAGGGGTCGCCGGCTCTTCTATTTCCAGCCCCCGATCTTAGACGCTGTTTTAAAACAGTCTCTTAATCTAATTCGTAATGTTTATTTGCTACGATAGGGCCAAGTGGGCTCACCCAAATTAAAGAGGGTTCATAACTTCTGACAGAACGATGAAGCATACCGAAAGTTGGAACCAGAACCCAGACAGCCGCGCTATCTCCTGAGCGAATACGGCCTGGGCTACCGCTTCGAAAAATAACCACGACCATAGACCATGTTCGTTTTAAGGACTCTCTGAACAATGTCGATCCAAACCAACGTCAAAATAAATGATCTGCAAGGCAAGAAAATATTAGTCATCGACGACGATCCGGATTTGTGCCAATTGGTAGCGGGAACCTTCGCCAAAACAGGCGCCCAAGTATTTGCTGCCGCCAGTGGTTACGAGGGATTACGTCAATTTTTTGAGCACCGGCCCGACTTGGTGTTCATCGATATCATGATGCCCAAGATGGATGGCTGGGAAGTCTGCCGCCGGATCCGTCAGTTTGCCGAAATACCGCTCATCATTTTGAGTGCCCTGGAAAACGAGAACGACGTCGCGCGCGGGCTCGATTGTGGCGCGATTGATTTCGTAACCAAGCCGTTTAGCCCCAAGGTTCTACGCGCTCGCGCCCAATCAGCCCTGCGCCAGGTAACACCGCCTACCGCGGCGAAAAAACCTGCCTGACTATCTTCGCCAAGAAAGTGGCCGGCCCGGCAAACGCGACGGCTGCACGTTCCCCCGCGACTCCCCAAAAGGTAATGTAGACACGAATGACATCGTATGACATTGTAGGATAATACACGTCTGCGTGTTATTTAGAGAAACCGACCATCTATTACGATAGCTACTTGACCATCGATCCGGTCGAACATCGGGTTCTGGCGACTGCACCGGCGTTGGCATCCCCGATGACGCCAAAAGCGTGCGGGTAACCGCGGAGGTCAACGTCGCCGGCAGGGACAAGACCTTCAGCGACATTACGAGCCAATAACTGTAAGTCGCTGTGGTACCTGTCCTAATCTTTGGGTCATTTTGGCGGCGGTGACCAATAGGCTGGTCCTAACCCATTAAGGCTACCTTGGTCACTGGCAGGTAATGACCGGAACAACAAATAGACCTCCCGGTACTGCTGAGTGTGCTTTGCACCGGCGGGCCGGGAGGTTTTTTTTAGGGAGGATGGAGGGATGGGAGAATGGTAGGCTGGCCTTAATCTCCCATCCAACCAATGTCTCATTTGAAAGATTGAGTGCAAATTCAACGAGATTGTGATTTTCTTTGGGACGGGGTAAAATATCTGATAACATCCACCTGCGTCCTTAAGCGTTCACGGGAAAAGTGATACGTATCTCATTGGAAACGGGCGGAAGGTTAGTTATGTCACCCATTAGAAAAGGACGGCCATCTTGGAAAATAAGCCGGCGATTGATCCAGATCTTGATCGACTCGTTGATTCGTTACTGAGTTATGCGCCGGAGCGAATTATTCTTTTTGGCTCACGGGCCCGGGGCGAGGCGGATCCACATAGTGACTATGATTTAATTGTCATTAAGCGTACCGGCCGCTCATTTTTGGAGAGATTGAAAGATATGGTGCCTTATCTGGTAGCATTTGACCACCCAGCAGAGATCCTGGTGTATACGCCAGAAGAGTTTGAGCAAATGCGTGAAACCGGCCTGGGCTGGGTGGTGCAAAAGGAAGGAATTGTGCTTTATGAATCCAGCCCAGCTTGAAGCACGACGTTGGTTTCGGCAGGCCCAGGCGGATTTCGAGGTCGTTCGTACGCTCAAGGCGGCTGAACATTATGCGGCTACTTGCTTCCACAGCCAACAAGCTGCAGAAAAGGCGCTCAAAGCCGTGCTTTACAGTCAGGGTAA
>JBFGLD010001279.1:0-2234 GCA_041576335.1 Anaerolineae bacterium
GACCGTTGAGTCATAATCGCCGGTACCCGCCCTCTTTGGGTTTTTTGGGTGATAAAATTCACGGCCCTTAGCCTAAATTTCGCACATTAAGAAACGAATAGAGAGAAAAAGTGGCGAAGATGCTCCATTAGTGGCAAAGTAAAAGGTGACTAAACCGAACTTTGCGGAGCATCTTCCCATGAATTTTGCCATAAAAGCGAACCACAGACGAATTTTGGTGTGGTTGATCTGGTTGATGGTGTTGCTGGTCAGTGTGCAACCAGGGCCACAGCAGGGGCATCAGCCGGAAAGGGGGGAGGCCTTGTTGGGAGTAGTCACTCACGATCCCAAGGTTGGACCGCTATTTCCGTGGCAGCCGAGATATCGCTGGAAGAAATGGGCCTTAGCCCGGTATCGGGCCTGGCGTCGGGCTCACCGACAAGCTAAACGAGCGGCGATGTGGGCCCGGCTGGCCTTGAGCGGGGTCATAACCATGGCCCAAGTGGTAGAGTGGCTGACCGCCCGCCAGGTGCAGTATCAGTTGGGGGCGTTACCGGTCTTGTACGCGCTGTTGGAAACGCTGAAGGTGCGTCAGGTAATCAATCGGCACTGTCCCAGCCAGGCTGAGGTGGATCACGGCACGGTGGCGATGGTGTTGGTCCTGAACCGGCTAATGTTTCCCTTGCCCTTGTATCAAGTGGCCGATTGGGTCGGTCAGACGGTGCTGGTAGCGGTGTTAGGTCTGCCGGCGGCCAAGTTCAACGATGATCGGCTGGGCCGCACCTTGGATGCGATCTATCCCCATCTGGAACCGATCTGGCTGGAGGTGGTCGAAACCGCCTTGCTCAAAGCCAATATCGATCTGTCGCTGATCTTCTACGACCTGACCGCCTTCGCGGTTGAGGGTTGTTATCCGGACAGCGAGATCATTGACTTTGGCTTTGCCCATAATACCCCCTCAAACAAACGCAAGTTCAAAATGGCTTTGAATGTGACCGCCGATGGCCACTTGCCCTGGCTCTATCGCCTGTGGTCGGGGCGGACCGCCGACCAGGCCACGGTCCAAAGCAATATGACCAATCTGGCCGGCTGGCTGCAACGACACGGCTATCGGCTGCAGGAGAGCCTGGTGGTCGGAGACCGGGCCATGCTTAGTGATGAAATCGCTCTGGCTTATGACCAGCATGACCTGCGTTACCTGGCCGGCCTGCGCTGTCTGCGGAGCGAACACAAAACGTTGTTAAGCCAATGGCCGGAGGAACAGTTCCTGGCCTTTCCCCTGGTGCCAGGCGACCAACCTCAATACTGGGGGCGCGGCTGTAGGGTCACCTTCAGGCACAACGGTCAGACCAGAACCCACAAAGGCTTGGTTATCCTGGCTGGTCCGATCCGGGACCAACTCCGCCAGACCCGCCAAGCCCGACTGCAAACTTTGGCTCAACAACTGGCTCAAGTCAAAGCTGAGATTGGCCAACCCCGGCTGCGCAGCCTCAAAGCCGTTCAACGCCGCGCCAACGCCCGCTTACGGGCTGCCAAAGTGGGCAAACTGATGTCCGCCACGGCCCATACCACCCCCTCCGGTCACGTTGACCTGCGCTGGCAGATCGACACCTATGCCCTGTGGCAAGCCCAGCAGCACGATGGTCGCTATCTGCTGGTCACCAACGATTGGTCCTTGTCTCATCAGCACATGTTCCAACTCTACCGCGACAAAGACGGGGTCGAAAAACGGTTCCACATTTGTAAAAGCGACTTGCAGGTTTCACCCGTTTATCTTCATCGGGACCAGCGGATCGCTTCGATGTTGATGCTCAATATGCTCGCTTTACTGGCCTACTCCTTGCTGGAACGCCAGCTGCGGCAGCAGGGGCTTAACCTCACCACCCGCCAGCTGATTAAGCGCTTGCAGCACCTGTCCCTGATCGAAACCCACTGCCACGACGGCAGTTGTGTGCGTCGCCTGACCCCAGTTGACCCCGCCGTATCTCTAATCCTACAATTGGTCGCTGTCGCCCTCAACGACTTGATCCAGGCCTCGGCCGTTTCTCGGCAACCTTTGTTCCCTCTCTCCACCCCCGCCGCACCAATTGCTCCGCCGCCCAGGTTATGCTGACCGGCTGTCCCACCCGGGCCTCAGTGCGCCTCTTGGCCAACGAGGTCCGAGCCTGACCTGTTCGGTCACGCTCGCTCTCCCCTTTCTCTTTTTGATCCAGCCTGGTGACCTTTTTTCGGGTTCTGTCCTTACTTTTTGTCTC
>JBFGLD010001280.1:0-2232 GCA_041576335.1 Anaerolineae bacterium
AACGGTAAACCTGTCATTTATCTTGACAGTGGTGCCAGTTCGCAAAAACCTTTCACCGTTATCGAGGCGATGGACACCTACTACCGCCAATACAATGCGAATGTTCATCGCGGCATTTACTACCTAAGCGAAAAAGCCTCCGAAGCTTACGAAAACGCGCGAAAGAAAGTTGGGCGTTTTATCAACGCCCGCAGCTGGCGTGAAGTTATTTTTACCCGAAATACCACCGAAAGTATTAATTTGGTGGCCTACTCTTGGGCGCAGGCGAATCTCGGACCGGATGACGTAATCCTGACCAGTGAGATGGAGCACCACGCGAACTTGGTGCCCTGGCAGCAGGTGGCAGCACGGACCGGCGCAACTCTAAGATATATTCCAATTACGAACCGGGGTTATCTCGATTTAACTGCCCTCGACTCCTGGTTAACGCCCGCAGTGAAGCTCGTGGCGATTACCCAAATGAGCAATGTGCTTGGTACTATTCCTCCCGCCTGTGAAATTATTCAGAAAGCTCACGCCGTCGGCGCACTCGTTTTACTCGACGGAGCCCAGGCCGTGCCCCATATGCCCGTCGATGTTCAGGCGCTTGATTGTGACTTCTTGGCCTTTTCCGGCCATAAAATGTTGGGCCCAACCGGCATCGGTGTTTTGTGGGCCCGCAAGGAAATCCTAAACGATATGCCGCCGTTCCTGACCGGCGGCGATATGATCAGGAAAGTGACCTTCGACGGTAGCGCTTGGAATGAGCTGCCGTGGAAATTTGAGGCCGGGACGCCGGCCATTGCCGAGGCAATTGGACTGGGGGAAGCCGTAGATTATTTAAGTCGCTTGGGCATGCCGCATGTACGCCAGCACGAAGTAGAGTTAACAACCTATGCCATGGAAAGGCTTAGCCAGGTGGAAGGAATTTGTATCTACGGTCCACGCAGCCTGGCTGACCGTGGGGGAGCCATCACGTTTACCTTAGGCGATATTCACCCTCATGATATTGCTGCCGTGCTAGACGGCGAAGGGATTGCCGTACGGGCTGGTCATCACTGTGCGATGCCGCTGCACGACAAACTGGGGTTGGTCGCCACCACTCGAGCTAGTTTTTATGTTTACAATATCAATGAAGATGCAGATCGGTTGGCTGAGGGATTAGACAAAGTACGGATGTTGTTAGGTAAGTAAGAAGTATATATGGACGATTTCTATAGGGAGAACATCCTAGATCATTACCGTAGCCCGCGGAATGCCGGCCAATTGGAGAATCCAACTCACACGCACGAGGAGCATAATCCGCTTTGTGGCGATGTAATTCGAATTGATCTGCACGTTGACGACGAAGGTGTAATTGACCAGGTTGGCTTTAGCGGCAGAGGATGTGCCATTAGCCAGGCCAGCGCCAGTATGCTAACTGAGATGGTTATAGGCAAAACTTTGGCCGAAGCAAAACAGATCGGCAAAGACGAAATCTTGGAAGCCCTAGGTATTTCAATCGGGCCAACCCGATTGAAGTGTGCCCTACTTTCTTTGAAAGTCCTTAAGGCTGGCGCTTATGGCCTGGGTGAAGAGGACTGGAACCCTGATGACGACGATTGGTAATGAAACAGCCAACCCGTGTTCCGAAAATTCCGAAACCAACCAGGAGTGTAGATATCGACAATGCCAGAGTTTATTAGAGTTGCTAAAGTTTCTGATCTCGCCCCAGGGCAAAAAATGCTGGTCGAATATGACGAGGAAGATGTGGGTCTATTTAACATTGAGGGCGAGTTTTTTGCGATTTCCGATGTCTGTACCCACGATGGTGGCCCCTTGGTCGAAGGTGAGCTGGACGGGGACTGTGTTGTTTGCCCTCGTCACGGTGCGCGCTTCAATGTAAAAACGGGTGAGCAAACCATGCCGGCTTTTGCCCCGGTCCCGCTCTATGATGTGAAGCTTGCGGGTGAAGATATATTGATTGCGCCCAAAGAAGCATAGGAAAAATCAAAAACGGGTTACAATAATAGCCGATTCAAAATTTAGTTTTTAGTTGCCGAAGGGAGATATAATGTCCGAAGAAACAACAGCCACAAATGGCGAAGTGACGGAAGAAACGGTTCGCGAATCGTTGCGAGGCGTTCTTGACCCGGAGTTGCACTTAGATGTGGTTACGCTGGGGTTGGTCCGGGCGATTAACCTTGAAACGACGCCGATTGAAGTGAAAATGTTGCTGACGACCCCCTTCTGTCCCTATGGCCCCTGGCTCGT
>JBFGLD010001281.1:0-2232 GCA_041576335.1 Anaerolineae bacterium
GGCCAACGGTGTTTAGAGTACTGCCGGCGCGTGTCCCTGGTTCGCCAACTGTATTTTGCTCAACTTGAGGGCGAGACGATTGAGCCGCTGGGCCTCGATCATTTGAACCGAACGTAGGTTCCGTCATCTGAGAAAAGGAGGTAAATAGAGTTCTCATTGCCGAGCACAATGGCCCCGCCTTTGAATCTCCAGTGTAAATTGCCGCTGCTAACCCCAAATTCCGGTTGTGTCCCAAAACCGATCTGTTCCCTGATAGCCGGGTTGGCACACCAAATGGCTCCAAAACCCCGCACCGGCTGAACAAGCCTCCGAGGGACGTCGGCTTCGCAGGCAACCCCATCCGGGTTTGGATCGAACGAATCGACATCTTCTTTGCTGAAAAAGTGCCAGACGCCCGTATTTTCGGCAGCCCCATCTTTAATCGTTACTATAAATATATCACGAATTTGTGACCAAAACATATAACCATTCTCAAATGGTTGCTCGGCAAAATACCCCCCGGTTGGACTTGCCTGGTCAGGGCAGACTAATCGTTCTCGATATGTTTCGTGTAATTGCTCCCACAATGGTCTGAGATCGTCCGGAATGCCGAACGGACAGCGGGCGACGGCCGTTTGTTCCGCCTGGATTTTAGCCAGTTCCATTTGCAGGGCGCCGGTGGTGGCCGTAGCCGCCCGTGGGTCATTGCCTGTATAAGAACCGGTCGGCGTGGTGGTCGTCGTTAGCGTAATGGGCGGGGGAGGCAATGGATTCTCTTGCGCGGCCAACGTGGCTGCCACTTGAGCTGCCTGGGTTGCCAGGTAACTGGCCGTAGCCGCAACGGCAGTTCCTTTTTGCGTATCTAA
Organism: Anaerolineae bacterium; assembly: GCA_041576335.1. Taxonomy (GTDB): domain Bacteria; phylum Chloroflexota; class Anaerolineae; order 4572-78; family J111; genus JANQQF01. The sequence goes on from JBFGLD010001281.1 coordinate 846, forward strand.
CAGCTCTTGAAGCTGCTGCGCTTCGGCTGCCGCGCTGTCGGCCTGCTGCTGTTTTTGATCCGCCTCGGCCAAACCTGCCGTAGCCGTTTCTTGAGCAATATTCTCGCCGGCGCGGGCCGTGGCGGCCTCCCACAGGCGCGTCTGGGCGGTTTGCCCGGCGGCAATGGCTCGCTCGAAGTATAGATTTGACTGAACGCCAAATACAACGGCCGTCAAGGCCATTATTACTGCCGCGATCGACACAATACTCAGCAGCCAGGCTCGCCGCCGCAGACTAAGGGCCGCCTCCAACTCGCGCTGATGCTGGGCCTCTTTTTCCTTCTCGAGTGCCTCCTCTCGTACTCGTTGGGTGGCTTGGCTGGCTTCAAGAAATTCCTGCACCAGCGACCCTAAGCCGCGCCAGTTACCGGCCAGCGCTTCTTGAAGCAATTGTCCTTCCAAGAGCTGGCTGTTGCTGCGGCCGGCGTCGAGCCAAGATTTCGCGGCCTGAAGCAAAGGCTGCCGTTCTCGCCAACGTCGGTTTGACTGTCGAATGGGTTCGATAAAGCGGTCGTGGACTAACTCGTACCACGTGCCCCCTGTGCGCACGTCGGACCGAAGCAGGAAGTGGCTGGCCAGCAGTTCGACCGCCTGGTTCGGAATCCCACCCGTTTCCTCGTTACCGCGATAGACCGTACCGCGGGTACCGGCTTCGGTGATGAGCTGCTCCGTAAAAAAGTTGCGTAGATCAATTTCGGTGATGCCGGTTTTCCGAATAACCTCGCTGAGGGCTTGCTCGTAAAAATCGCCCAGGGCTTTATCGACATTACCCAACTCCTCCAGGTCTTGCCGGGTAATTGGCCCGGGCGGACGAGCCTGCAAGTTCTCCCAGAGTTGAAAACAGACTACCTGCAGTTGAACGGGTTCGACAAACTGGCCGAGGTGGATTTCTGTCTGTCGAACGGCCATAGACGGATGCGTGCGAATCTGGCGGAGATTGTCAACCAGGCTCTCGGCCGCGCCGGGAGCGAATGGGCGGCCATAGTTTTCGGCCGGCATTTGGATCGCCTTCAGCGCCGCGTCTGGGCCCATGCGCTGCATGTAGAAACGGGCGCGCAGGTGGCCGGGTACCAGGCTAAGGTACGGATCCAGGGCGGCGACGTAATCTTCTCGTAAAACTAATACGACCCACAGGAATGGATCGTCGGTCATCGACTGCTCGAGCTGGCGGAAAAATCCTTCTCGCTCATCCCAGCGCTCCGGAAAGCTGGTGATAAGTTCTTCGAATTGATCAATAATTAGCGCGTAGGGGGATGGTTCAAACTCTTCATCACTCAATTGGGGCTCGTCCTCATCAGACGTGTCATCATAGTAGTAATGGATGCCATCCAGACTGGTCAGCCTAGCC
>JBFGLD010001282.1:0-2227 GCA_041576335.1 Anaerolineae bacterium
ACAAACCACGAGATCACCAATGGCAACCTGCTGCGACCTGAGCGCTACAGAAATAACGTGGCGGACCTGGTTATATTTGTCTGCAGCGCGGAGGCCCAAACGGAGTGCCTCCATTCCGGCCTGGGTTAGGTTGTCAAAAGTTTCCCTGTTCGTCGTAGCGATAATAATTCGGATCGAACCGGACAAACCGTACAGGTGTTGGGCAAAGGCGACGTTCTCGGTGGCGCAGATAACGGCATTTGCCTGAGCGGCACCGGCAACCCGGGTTATCGTATGGGCTAAATCAAAATCAGAGCGAATAGGCTCGCCCTGCTCGTTATTATTTTGCATAGTTCCCTCTCAAACCTCACAATCCCCAAAAAAGATAGATGTAAATCGGGGTGACAATGGCCAGCAGGATATTGAGCGGGCCGCCCACCCGCAGAAAATCCAAGAATTTGTAGCCGCCGGGTCCATAGACCATAGTGTTGGTCTGGTAACCTACGGGCGTAGAGAAACTGGTCGAAGCGGCAAACATAATGGCTAAGATGAATGCTCTCGGATCCAGGCTCAATGCCTCAGCCGTCGCTACGCCGACAGGGATCATGACCACAACGGTGGCGTTGTTGGAGATGAGTTCGGTCATGAGCATCGTCATCACGTAGAAAATACTCAAGACAACCAGAGGCGGTACAAAAACCGCCGATCGAGCGGCCAAGTCGGCTAACAGTTGAGCCCCACCGGTCCGCTCTAAGACCAGTCCCAGCGGAATGACGCCGGCCAGCAAAAAAATCACGTCCAAGCGGATCGACTCGTGTAATTCATTCATCTTTAAGCAGCCGGTCAAGACCATTAACACACAGCCGACAATTGAGGTAACCAAGATTGGTTGGCCAAGCGCGGCGGTAATGACCACACCGGCGATAATTAGTAAAGCCACCGGCGCTTTTTCGGTGCGAAAAGCCTCCATCTCCAACTCCTCGGTGACAATAAAGCCCGGCTCGCGTTTGACCTGTTCCAGGGCAGATTTAGCACCTCGCAGCAGCAGCGTATCCCCAAACTCCAATTGTTCCTGGCCCAACCGTTCCTGAATCAGTTCGCCGTGCTTTTGGATGGCCATCACCGTGCAGCCGAAGCGGTGGCGAAAATTCGTTTGCTCGAGAATCCCGCCAAGCAGATCAGAGTTGCGGCCAAGCACCACCTCCAAAAGCCCCCGCTTGTCACTTTCTAAGCCTTGCTCGCTTAAGTGAGCTTCGGCTGCAATCGCCAGCCCTTCCATGTCTTTAATCTTAAGCAGTTGTTGGCGATTCGCTTTGATGAACAAAATGTCGCCGGTCTGGAGCGCATACTGAGCTAAAGGATGGCTCAACTTTTGGCCATCTCGTAGAATCTCCAAAACGTGGATGTCGAACTGATCCCTCAAATGACCTTCGGCCAGGGTCTTTCCGATTAGAGGGGAGTCTTTCTGAATAACCACCTCGCTCAAATACTCCGTAAGGTGATAGCTCTCGGTGATCTCCGGCTCGGTGCGCCGTTCCGGGAGCAACTTCCGGCCAAAAAGGACGAGGTACAGTCCTCCCGTGACAAAGACCAGCAGGCCAATCCCGCTAAATTCGAACATACGAAAGGGCCCATACCCCTCGCGGACGGCGAGCGAACTGGCCAGCACATTCGTCGAGGTACCGATCAGGGTGATGACCCCGGACAGCTGCGAAAAATAGGACAGGGGAATCAGTAATTTTGAGGGAGCCCGGCGGTGATCACGGGCCAGACTGATGACCATAGGCATCAAGATAGCCACCGCCGCGGTGTTGTTGATGAAGGCCGAGATGGGCCCTACCACCAGCATAATGGTCGAAAGCTGTCTCAGTTCTGTGTTCCCGGCCAGGCGAACCAAACGCCGAGCCAGCACGTTAATCAGTCCGGTGCGTTCGATGCCGCCGCTTAGGATAAACATAGCCAGAACCGTGATGGTGGCCGGATTGCTGAAGCCGGAGATAGCTTCCTCAGGAGCGACTCCTAAGAGCGGGCCAAGCAGCAAAATCAAGGCCATAAGGCCCAGGGCGATGAAGTCGATCGGAAATCGATCGAGCGCAAAAACAAGGAGGGCTCCGACCAAAAGCGCAAAGGCCAAAAAAATTTCGAGTGTCATAAACGTCTTATAGAGACAGCGGCCAAAAGATCGGCAGAATAACCAACACAACGATCAATACGACCAAGGTCAGGGGCAGGCCAACTTTAATGTAAT
>JBFGLD010001283.1:0-2223 GCA_041576335.1 Anaerolineae bacterium
GAACGCGCAAAAATTCCATCATCCGCTGCCTGCCCAGTAGTTTGAGTTGACTTCCAACCTTTAGCCAGGGCAGGAGGTCCCCCACGTGTTTCTCGGTTAAATTGGGTGGGGTGAGCGTTACAATTGTATCGAGGACACCGGTCAGAGCCGAAACCGAACGAATGAAATCTCGAAATTTGTCGGCGTCGGTTTCAGAAAAGCGGCCAATTTCGGCCAACGTTTCGCGAATATCCTGCCACATGGTCAAGGCCCGCCCATCCGGCTGCGGCGCAAAGACGGTCACCGGGCTTTCGTCGAAAGCCAGGCCGTGCTGTCGCAGGTTCAGCCCGGCGATCACTTCCGCCCGGAGCAGTCCGGCGTCGTGGGCGCCGGTATTAAACTTGAATCCGGGGAAAATTTCTTCGGTGGCCGCCGCGCCGCCCAGCGTGTCACGCTGCTCCAACACCACGACGCTGCGTCCTGCTTTGGCCAGAAAAGCGCCCGTCACCAAGCCGTTGTGACCGCCTCCGATCACGATCACATCGTAGGTTTTACTCATAAGCTCAGACCTCTTGTCGTTTTCGAGTAGCTCAAATGCAGGGGAATGCAAGAGAGATACTCGACACCTGCTTGGGCTGCTTCAAATTACTGCATCTGCTTAATTTTGCTGACCCTAACTAGAGTCTTTTATGATCTCCAACGCTGCCAACCGGCCGGAAGCGCCGGTAATGCCACCACCGGGGTGCGTGCCGGAACCACACTGATAATAATTTCTGATCGGGGTGCGATACTTGGCATAACCCGGCGCTGGTCGCAAAAAGAAAAGTTGTGACAGGCTGAGTTCACCCTGAAAGATATTCCCTTGCGATAGGCCTGTGGTCTGCTCAATGTCCCACGGAGTCATAACCTGCCGGTGGAGAATAATGTCTTTCAGATTAGGCATGTACTCGGCCAGGGTATCGATTACGGTGTCGCCCAACGCCTCTCGCTTCTGCTCCCATGTTCCCTCCCTTAAGCGGTAAGGTGCGTATTGTACGAAACAAGACATTACGTGCTTGCCGGGAGGAGCCATATCCGGGTCGATCATAGAAGGAATTATGACGTCGATATAGGGCCGGCGAGAAAAATCGCCGTATTTGGCCTCGTCATAGGCCCGTTCCAGGTAGTCCAGGCCGGGGCTAACCGAGACCGCGCCGCGCAGGTGCGGGCCTTCACCCGGCATGCAGGTGAGGTTAGGTGCGGCATCCAGGGCCAAGTTGACTTTGGCCGATGAACCGCGAATGTTGAAGTTGCGAATCGAGGCGACCAGATCGGCGGGCAGCAGGGCCGGGTCTACGAGCTTTAAGAAGGTCCATTTTGGGTCGAGACTGGAGACGACGATGTTCGCTTGAATCTCTTCACCATCCTCCAGCACCACGCCGTTGGCCCGGCCATTCTTGATCATAACTTCTGTGACCCCCGCCTCGGTTCGAATTTCGGCCCCAAACGAGCGGGCTGCACCGGCAACGGCTTCGGCTATGGCGCCCGTACCACCTTTCTGGAAGCCCCAGGCGCGAAAGGCACCGTCAATTTCGCCCATATAATGGTGTAACAGCACGTAGGCCGTACCGGGTGAGCGCGGTCCCAGATAGGTCCCAATGATGCCGCTGGCGGACAGGGTTGCTTTCAGGACATCGGTTTCAAACCATTCCTCTAAAAAGTCGGCCGAACTCATGGTCATCAACTTGGTCAAGGTGTAAAAGTTTTCTTCGCCGATGCTAAGGAAATGTTTACCCAAACCGGCCAAACCCAATAAATCTTTTGGATTGAGCGTGGTCGGATCCGGCGGAATGATCCCCAAGATATGTTTGACGGCCTTGGCCATAAAATACATTGCCCGGCCGTACTCATCGTAGGCCTCGGCATCACGTGGTGAATGGCGGGCGATGTCGCGCATCGTCCGGAAATGATCGCCATCGCGATACAGATAATCGCCGTTGGCCATGGGCGTTAGCGTGCTTTCCAGTGGGAGAATTGTTAGGCCGTGTTGAGTTAAGTTCAGATCACGTATAATTTCCGGGCGCAGCAGGCTTACCACGTAGGAGAAGACGGTGTACTTGAAGCCGGGATAAATTTCTTCGGTTACCGTCGCGCCGCCAACCAGATGCCGGCGCTCCAGTACCAACACTTTCTTGCCGGATCGGGCCAAATAGCCTGCGGTAACGAGGCCATTGTGGCCGCCACCGATCACGATAACTTCATAGA
>JBFGLD010001284.1:0-2222 GCA_041576335.1 Anaerolineae bacterium
CTGCCGGGCCATTGACCTGCATCCCAAGCTGGACACAGCCCAAGCCACCCAGGCCATCATCGCCGAGATGCACGATCCTAATCGCCTGATTACTGAAGTTGGCTACAGCTCCCAAGGTCGGGTGACGCTGAACCGTGAGGAAATGGTTGGATAGCGCACGATGATTGACCGGAACACTGTTTTTTTGGGCAGTGGTGGGGCGCGAGGTATCACGGCCCAATGTGTTATCAAGCTGGCCCAGCTGTATCAGAACAAGTTCATCCTGGTTGGACGATCGGAGGTCAGCCAGGATGAACCGGCCTGGGCAGCCGATTGTGTGGATGAAATCAGCCTGAAAAAGCGGGCAATGGAGGTGCTGCAGGCCGGGAATGAACGCCCTACACCAGCCCGGGTCCAACAGCTAACCTGCCATATTATGGCCCGGCGGGAAGTTTTGGCCACATTAGCCGCCATCCGGCAAGCAGGCGGTCAAGCCGAGTATGTTAGCGCAGATATTACCAATTTTCAGGCGTTACAGCCCCGGTTGGGAGCCGCAGTTCAACGGTTGGGACCAGTCAGCGGCATCATCCATGGAGCCGGCGCCCTGGCTGATAAACCCATTGAGCGAAAGTCGGCGGCGGATTTTGACCGGGTTTATGGGGTTAAAGTGACCGGTCTGCAGAATTTACTGGCTTGCGTACCCCTAAACCAACTGAATTACCTGCTCCTGTTTTCCTCAGCGGCCGGATTTTACGGCAACGTGGGCCAAACCGACTATGCCCTGGCCAACGACATCCTCAATAAAATTGCCTATAAAATCAAACGTATCCAACCCAGTTGTCGCGTTCTTTCCTTTAATTGGGGGCCGTGGGACGGGGGGATGGTTACGCCACAGCTTAGGCGACATTTCGAGCAGCATCATATCGAGGTCATCCCGGTTGAGTCCGGTACGCAGTTGCTGGCCGAAAAATTGCAGGCCGACAGCTCAGACGAAGTTCAACTTGTGGTAGGCTGCTCATTAGCCCCTCCCCCCATTGGCGTCGCCGATACCCCATTACAGACTTATAGAATTCGACGCGAGTTGAGCGCGGAGGCGAATCCCTTTTTACAGGATCACATCATTGGTCAGCAGGCGGTGCTACCGACAGTTTGTGGCGTGGCCTGGGTGGCGAATGTGGCCGAGCAACTTTATCCGGGCTATCACTTCTTTGGTGTTGAGAATTTTAAGGTTTTGAAGGGTATTGTCTTTGCTGATTCGTTGGCCCATGACTATATACTAGACTTGAAAAAGATATCCCAAAGTGAGGCCGAGATCGTCTTAGAGGCGATGATTTGGAGCAAGAATCATGCCGGACCGGTTCGCTATCACTACAAAACTCAACTCGCGCTGTGCCGGCGCCTACCCGAACCGCCCCACGACGCCGTCGACAACATCCCGGCCCAACAAGCGACCGTCTATACCGCGGCTGAGCTCTATCAAAGCGGCGTGCTGTTTCACGGGCCAACCTTCCAGGGCGTGCAGCGTGTTTTGGACATCAGCCCGAAGCGGCTTATTCTGGAAGGGCGATTACCCCGGATCAGTCTGAGGCAACAGGGCCAATTCCCCGTGCAAAGCTACAACCCCTTTATTGCCGACGCGCAATTTCAAAGTTTGGTGATCTGGGCCAGACATTTTTACCAGGCCGGCAGCTTACCGCTTAGCTGCCAACTGGGTCAGCAGTTCAAGCCCATCCAATTTGATGAAACCTTCCACGTTGTCCTGGAGGTGCAAACCAGCACGGACACCCATTTAGTTGCCAACTTGACGATCTACAATCAACAAGGTCAGATCTGTAGCCGGCTTACGGGTGCAGAAGTAACGATCAGCCGTCGGTTAAATTCACTTTTTCAGCTACAAAAGGCCTAATCTTAATGGAAGAAATAGCGATTATTGGCGTCTCCTGCCTTTTTCCGGGGGCCGATACGCCTGATAAGTTTTGGCAAAACCTAATCGAGCAGCAAGACTCCACCTCTCTGGCAACCGCTGCAGAAATGGGCATTGATCCCCATATCTTCTACGATCCGGCGCCGGGACGCCCTGATAAATATTACTGCCTACGAGGCGGATACATCCGCGACTTCACCTTTGATCCAACCGGTTACAACCTCCCGGCGGAGACGCTGGTAGGTTTGGATGACAGCTTTAAGTGGTCGCTCTACGTGGCCAGGCAAGCGCTGCAAGATAGCGGCTATCTCAACCACGA
>JBFGLD010001285.1:0-2222 GCA_041576335.1 Anaerolineae bacterium
TAACCGTCACCACAGTCGAGGCGCAGGTGGCGGCCAGTTCGGATGATGCCGAGGAGCGCGTTGACGGGCGCATCTCGCTGACGAGCAGCGACCTTGAGTTCGCCTTTGATAGCGGCGGCGACCAGACGGTGGGCATTCGCTTCAACGGGCTGGCGATTCCCCAGGGAGCAAGCATCGTCAAGGCCTACGTCCAGTTCCAGGTGGATGAGGTCAACACGGGTTCAACCTCGCTGACCATCTGGGGCGAAGACGCCGATAATGCGGCCACTTTTACCAAGGCCGGCGGGAGTATCTCGGCCCGACCCAAGACAACAGCGGCAGTAGCCTGGTCACCGCCGCCGTGGACAGGGGTGGGCATTGGTGGGGCTGACCAGCAGACCCCCGACGTTGCCGCCGTCATTGAAGAGATTGTGACCCGACCGGGTTGGGCCAGTGGCAATTCGCTGGTGATCATTCTCAGCGGCAGCGGTGAGCGGACGGCGGAGTCGTACGACGGCGTTTCGGCCGCAGCTCCCTTGCTGCACGTGGAGTACACGGTCGAGCCGGTCAACCAGAAGCCGGTCGTGGATGCCGGCTTGGACCAGATCATTAGCTTACCGAATAGGGCCGCATTGGACGGAACGGTAAGTGATGATGGCTTGCCGAACCCGCCCGGCGCATCGACGTCGACCTGGAGCCAGGTCGGCGGGACAGGGAGGGTGACCTTTACTAACGCCTTTGCAGCAAATACGACGGCCAATTTCTCTGCAGTTGGGAGCTATGTCTTACGCTTGACCGCCGATGATGGCCAGCTAACGGCCGGCGATGAGGTGACGATCACGGTTGTGGCTAATTCGCCGGTGCTCGTCGGCGCGGGTGACATTGCCCGCTGTAGGAATGCCGAGGGTGAAGAGACGGCTAAGTTGCTTGACAATATCCCCGGCATAGTGTTTACCCTTGGCGATAATGCCTACCCCGATGGAACGGACCGTGAGTTCAGCAGTTGCTACGGTTCGACCTGGGGGCGTCACAAGGCCCGTACGCGCCCGGCACTTGGCAATCACGATTACCACACTCCCGCCGCCTCCGGCTACTTCAACTACTTTGGCGCGACCGCAGGTGAAACGGATAAGGGATATTACAGTTACAACCTCGGCGAATGGCATGTTATCGTCCTTAACAGTGAATGTGAGGAAGTCGGCGGCTGCGAGCGCGATTCACCCCAAGGCCAATGGCTTGAAGCCGATTTGGCTGCAACCCCGACTATTTGCACGATTGCCTATTGGCACAAGCCGCGCTTCAGTTCAGGCCGGCACGGTGACAGATCCTCGGTGCAGGATTTCTGGGAGCTACTGTATGAGGCTGGGGCAGATGTTGTTCTGGGTGGTCACGATCATAGCTATGAGCGCTTCGCACCGCAGGATCCCCATGGGGTCGCGGATCCGGACCACGGAATTCGCCAGTTTGTGGTCGGTACGGGTGGCGCCCGCCTTTACCAGTTTAAGCCAAGCCAGCCAAACAGCGAGGTCAGAAACAATGATACCCACGGTGTTCTGAAGCTGACCCTGCACCCGACCAGCTACGACTGGGAGTTTGTGCCCATAGCTGGTAAGAGCTTTACCGATTCTGGTAGTGCCTTCTGCAGCAGGTGAGCCGCCGGTGAACCTGGCGCCGAGTGAGGAGGTGGGGCAAAACCAGACGATCACGTTAGCGGGCAGTGCCGCCTGGGGCAGGACAGTGACCGATCATGGATTGTCCAACGCGCCGCGGAGGTAACGTCGAGTTGGAGTGTGGTAAAAGGGGGATTTTTGCAAAGGCTACAAAACTCTGTTTTGGCCTGAAGGAATTGATCCGACGACAAGCAGAGCAATTTTCGCATATTGAAAAGAGGGAGAAGAATGTCTACTGAGTTGAACTCATCTATCTCCGCTAAGACTATTGCGGGCGACATTAGTAACTATGTGCAAGATCAACTTATTGAGAAGATTTGGTGCGACTTGGGTAAACAACTCACTCACGAACAGATCCGTCAGGTGGCTTTAGAGGTAGCGGCTGAATTTCGGGACGCTACGGTAACGACATTTGTACCCATTTTTATCCATCGTCTGACCCTTGAAAGATTGAGCAGCCATAAAAGATATATGAAATTGCCTATTGACAAATAGGCAAATAATATTAAATAATGTTTAAGAGGGTTGATCCAAACATGGATCAACCCTCGCATACGCCAGGCCATACAATCA
>JBFGLD010001286.1:0-2216 GCA_041576335.1 Anaerolineae bacterium
AACCAATACATAGTAAGTGCCGGCAGGAATGTTCTGGGCACATACTTCATTGCCTACAGTGTTGGCGGCATCGAAGTGCACTTCATCTGTCAGGGTCATACCATCGACGGTAGCGTTGCCATTGGCGTCGATGATTGGTGTAGGTAAAGTCGGTGTTGGAAAATCACAGGTGAATACCCACAGGTGATAAGGCTGTACACCGCCGTTGATCAGCAGGCAACCGTCTACCTGGCCCGAGCAGGCCAGGCTGGCCGCAGAAGGAAAATGGGACGCGCTAAAGGCTCTTCAAGATAAATTAGAGGGGGGTCGGCGCGTATAGCTCGTCAGCTGCCGTCCAAATCTTGCGCTAAGGAGAGAAATAGATGGAATACGTAGCAATTGGAATTGGGTTGATAGGCCTATTGCTGGCCTGGATTGTTAAACGGAAAAATAGTGATTTAAAGGAGAAAATAGCTCAGGTTAACAGCCGCGTCTACAACTTGCGCCGCGAAATGTTAGAGGCTCAAGAAAAATCAGATCAAGAATTAATGCGCTTGAAATTTGAATTACTCAAACTTCAAGGTGATTTGGCAGTTACCCCCGATATGAAAATTGGTGAGGTCATTGCTATTCACCCGCAGGCTCAACACGTTTTGGCCGGTTTTCATATCGGTGGGTGTGCGAGCTGCGTGGTAGATGAGCAACAAAGCTTGGGCGAAGCGGTGGCCGGCAATGGGCGCGAACTGGAGCCGGTTTTGGCAGCACTGAACACCCTGATTGTTGACAGCAGCCATAGCAGCGGTGCGGTGTCGCCCGAGCGGCTAAAAACGCCAAACGTGCAGCTGCAATTCTAAATTAGTTTTTTAACAGTTAGATAAAATAGAAGCCGGTGGCCGAATTCGACTTGACAACGTGCCAAAAATCTGCTAATATATTTATGTATTTATAATTGTCTATATGATAGTTGGGTTGGTCTTATGCCAAATATTGACATGGTCGCCTTTTGTAAGGCACTCGGGGATGAAACGCGGCAGCGCATTTTAGAAATCTTGCAAGCCGAGGGGGAAAAATGTGTGAATGATTTAGTGGCCGTGTTTAATGTCTCCCAACCAACCATTTCACACCATCTTAATTTTCTTAAACAAGCCAACTTGGTGCAAAGCCGGCGTGAGGGCAAACAAATTTATTACAGCGCCAACCAGGAAAATATCACCGAATGCTGTGGCATTCTTTTTACCAAGTTGGTTCCAACAGATATCAGCTTTACCGAAATTGAAGAAAGGGAAGAGCCAGTCACATCAGTTTGATTAGTTCAAAGTGATCAATCTACTTGCCGGTGTGCCTGGCTTTTTTTTCTTTTGCTTACATAGACATATTTATATATTTATTAATGAAAGGAGTTTGATGTGACATCCGAACTAAATTCTATTAAAGAGCGTGTAAAAGAAAGATATGGTGCGCTGGCCGACCAAGTGAATACGCCCCAGCCAGACTCGCTCGTTAGAATTTCCGACGGTTATGCCCCGCTCGGTGAGAGTTGTTGTGGCCCAAGTTCTAGCTGTTGCGAGCCCGGCGGCACTGCGCAAGGAAGCGGTGTAGCCGAACTGCTCTACACAAGCACAGATCTGGCCGATCTGCCGGGCACGGTGACTGACATCTCGCTCGGCTGCGGTAATCCGACTGCGCTGGCAAATCTCAATCCTGGCGAGACTGTCCTCGACCTTGGTTCCGGGGGCGGCATCGACTGTTTTCTGGCAGCCAAAGCGGTGGGGCCCGCCGGATACGTCATTGGCGTAGACATGACCGACAGTATGCTCGAACTGGCGAACAGAAACAAAGCCAAACTGGACCTGGTCAACGTTGAATTTCGCAAAGGTGAAATTGAAAATTTGCCGGTAGACGACGACCGCATCGACGTAATCATCTCCAACTGTGTGATCAATCTCTCACCGGATAAAGACGCCGTGTTCCGGGAGGCATTTCGGGTTTTGAAGCCTGGAGGACGTTTTGCCGTCTCCGACATGGTCACCGAGGGGCATTTTCCTGAACAATTAAGATTGAACGTAAACGCCTGGTCTGGCTGTATTACCGGGGCGCTGGATCTCAATGATTATCTGCAAAAAATGCGTGACGCCGGCTTTAGCGGCGTCGAGGTCGAGTCCCTTGCCTCTTATGGGCTTGAAGATCTCGATTCGCTCGACGAAGCCAGCCGGGCGGCAATCACCCAGGATATCGAT
>JBFGLD010001287.1:0-2212 GCA_041576335.1 Anaerolineae bacterium
CGGTGGTAAGGTTGGCGTGTTGGTCCCAGCGTGTAGGAAGTTTGGTTGTCGTGGGGGAGAATTCTGGGGTGACGGGGTGGCTGCGCCAGTATCAGAGTTGACCTTGGCGTGACGGGCAGGCGTGCCCAATAAGATCACGACCGGCGTGAGGCCGTAGGCAATCTCTTGGGCAACCAATGTATCATAATCGTGACTGCCGCCATCGTGAGGACCGGCGTAGCCTCCTTCGTCGACCCAATGCCAATAGAGCGGCCAGCGATCCCAGCGGGCACCTGTGGCTAACGCGCCCTTGTACCGAGCCTCGTCGGCCAGATCGTCCGGGGCAGTGATGAAACAAAGCCCAAAACGGTCATTGCCCGGTGCAACCTCCTTAACAGGCAGGCAACTGACAAGCCAAGATAACAACAATATGCTAATAATGAAGAAGCGCATCTTCGTGGAGATTTCAAATTTTTTCACGGTAGGGGTAAAGAATCCAACGCCGGTTTTGGGGTCAAATCTGTGCCCCACAGGCCAAAAAAGTGCTCTTTGTTCTCGGGCTGGCCTGGGGCCGGCACAAAATCAAAGGCGGTCCAAACCATCCAGCCCGCCATGTTTTGGGCTTCCACGATCCGCAGAACACGGCCCAGGGTGCTGCCGGTTTCACGCTGCCGTTCCGGCACTTCATCCGGTGATACGGCCCAACTAGAATAGCCAATCTCTTCCAACAGGATTGGCTTGTCACTCGTTCGCCGATATTCATTTATCCGGACTTGGAGCTGGTTCGCATCAGTCCAGTGATGAAACGACAGAAAATCGACATAAGGGTTCGTGGCCGTCGAGTCACCCCACCAGCCAGCAGTTATTAGGTGGTACGGATCATTTTCACGGACTAGCTGACTAATGTGGGCTAACCAGCCAATTACTTCATCTTCCTCAAATCGGGCGTCCTCTATTCTCTCTGCACCGTAATTCAGATCACCTTCATTCCGCAGGTCCCAGGCCAGGATGGTCGGTTCATTGCGATAACGCCGCACGATATAAGCGGTCTGGTGATCGTAATGGTCATAATCGGTGTAAAGAGGGCGAAAGGTGAGGTCCGGCAAATCGTTTAGGGTGACAATTAGCTTGAGGTCACGTTCGTCGGCCAGCTGCAGCAGTTCATCAACCGTGGCGAAGGCAGCCTCGTTCGGAATGGCATCTTCAGGTTCGCAGGTGAACAGCGGCCTGTACCACAGAAAAATGCGAAGGGTATTGAAACCGGCCTGCTTGATGAGGTCTAACTCTTCGGCCATGTCGGCCGGATTAGCCTCGGTCAGAAAACGCTGCCAGGGCGCGCGCCGGGGGTAGTAATTGACTCCCTTAACTTTAAAGGGAGATTCATTTCGCTGCAGCTGGTCGCCCTGTACCGTGACGAATTGAGATACATCAGGCGTAGCGGCAGGAGCGGGGTCGCGCCGAGGCGGCGCGTCGGAAAGACAATCGGCCGGAGTGGGTTTCGGCAACGCCTTCAGGCGGAACAGAGCATCCAGCGCCTCTTCACGCTGGGGGTCGATGGTCAACGCCGCGCGATACTGAGCAACGGCAGGCTCCACTTCGCCTTGTTCCTCCAAAGCAGCACCGTAACTGTAATGGGCTGCATATTTTTTACTGAGGAGCGGCTCTTCACCACAGCTCTGCTCGGCTGCAATCAGCTGCTCCAGCGTTTCGAGGGCGGCCGGCCAGTTGTGGCTCCAATTGACGTCCAGATCGGCACAGGTGGCGACACGCGGCGTCGGAGTAAAGGGCACGGGCGTGGGTGAAGCAACCGCGATAGGGGTTGGCGAAATCTCAGCTGGGGGCGTGGTTCGACAGGCAGTAATAACCAAAATGAACAGCATCCCAAGCATGGCCATGACGGATTTGGCAGTCATAACCGAATTCTATGTAAGATGAGGGCAAATGTCAAGCAAATACATTCAACGCCTATTTTGCCAACTTCCTATTGGGGCCGGCGGTCAGCTTGTTCCTGGCCATATTAGCGGTAAATAAATCTGATAAGGTAAAGTTGGGGCCGGCCCGGTACCAACACAGTTACCCGTGCCATTATCGCTGAAGGTCTGCCCGGCCACCGGGATGAACTCCCAATCGTAGCTGGTTGGATGGAGGGTTAACTTCAGCACCCCCCACGTGGTGTTGTTACGCACTTCGCTGTTGGGGTGGATGGCGGTGAAGGCGTATAAGCCCGCTCCCC
>JBFGLD010001288.1:0-2206 GCA_041576335.1 Anaerolineae bacterium
GCAATTTGTGTAAGGTCACGTGGAATACGTTGGCCGTTTCCTCAAAGGGGCGCTCGGGCCAGAGGACCTCTGAAAGTTCCTCCCGGGTGGCGCCGAGCGGACTCTTCCATAGTAAGTAGGCCAATAAGGCCTTGGCTTTCTCACTGCCCCAGGCGGTTTCCGCGAGCGGCTGTCCATTCTTGATAACTTGCAGCGGCCCTAGAATTCGTATTTCCAGGGGAATTGTTTTCCTTTTCCAAATTGTCAGGGTTTGATTGGCCGAGGTGACAACTTCCTCGCTCAACTGTCGCAGGGCTTGATGCTGGTTGCGAGCGGCTTCAAGGTATTGGTTGCGCTGCTCGCGCAGGCGGACCATCCGGCCAATCGTATCCAGCTGCCGGGACAGGTCGGTACACAAGTTAATTTCGTAGGGGCTGAAGGGCGTGCCGTCATATTTTTCGCCCAGAGCCAAGACCCCGGCTGTCTGCTGACCAATGGTCAGGGGGCAGAATAAGGCAATATTTGGCCAGCTAAAATCCGCCGGCGTTTGAGTCTGAAGGGGCGAGGCCAACTGCGGCTCCCCAAAAAACCCGTCTTGCGGACGGCGCACCTGGTCACCGGGTTTGATCGGCAATTCGCCCTGAACAGCCTGGACGGTTAGCAAATCCGGAGATGTTTCCGACTTAGAGACCGCGATATATCCGTACCGCACCCGTAGGATGGTGCATAGCGTGGTTAACAATTCGGTTTGCAGCTGCTCAGGCGCGGGTGTTTCGGCCAGGGCTCTGGCCAGATGCTGCGCAAGTTCGCGCTGCTGGCGCTCGGCTTGAAATAACCGCTCATCCAAGCGTTGGGTAAGCCAGCGGCTGGCAGCCGGAAAACCAAAGGTCAAGGCTAGGACCAGCATTCCGGTCAGCGGCGGATAGGGAAATTCTGTGTAGGTCATCAACCATCGATCCAAGCTAAAGGTGAGATAAAGCGCCGTTAAGCCGGCCATCGCCGTTAACATAGAATAGAATAGGCTTCGCCGCGTCAGAGGCCGGCCGGCAAATAAACCGTAGTGGACTACAGTTTTGGCAAAAATGAAGGCGGCCATAATTAATAATGCGTCGGGTAGTTCATGCGGGATTAGACTGACTTCAGACATAAAGACATAAAGCCAATGGATCACACTGCCAACCAGAACTAACCCCGTGGCAATGAGTAAAAGAAAAATTTGGTGGCGCATGGCCGAAGATGGGGTCAGCCGGTAGCTAACGGTCAAGCCGAGCGCCCCGCCGAAGAGTTGAAGCATAAAAAAGCCGGCTTGAAGGGGTACCAGCGGCCCCGGCATCGGCAGAATGATATGCGGTGCCGGCCGGTGAAGCAAGCCGACGACCAGTAGATCGGTGAAAAGAATGGCGAAGACGAGCCCGGCGGTCAGCGCATAGGTGGTGAATAATGTCCAACGCCGGTACTGCTGCCAGGGTTGGGGGAAGTAGAAAAAGACCAGGTGGAGAAACAGGGTCGGGCTTAACGTAATCGCTACCCACTTGAGGCGCAAGAACATAGATAAGATCGAGACCGGTGACCCCGGCCGCGAAACCATAAAGAGACTGCTAAAATAAATCATAGCAATCGTTAAGCAAAGCAGTGTAAAAACCCAACGAATGGGCCGGGGTGGATTGTTTACGGCCACGTAGATCGCCAAACCCAAGAAGACCGCTATAGTCAGGGACGTCGTGACCATGACGATGACTGCATGGACTGTCATTCAATCTTCCATTCTATTATTGTTAATGAAGACGCTTCAGTAATAAGGAATAGCCCGGGGGAAGATGCGATGTAGGGAGTAAGATGAGTCTCAACGCAGGCTAAGGATAGTAAAACATTATACCATGTTAAGGTTTGAATCTGGTTTGAGCGGATCAAAGTAACTGTCGCGGAATACTTTCCAACCAGGATTTTTGAAAGAAGGGGTTGCCGTTCAGCGTGACCAGCAGTTGAACATCGACGTGAAAATTATTGCCAATGCTGCGAATCGTGCCGGTGCTGCGAATATAAATATCATAGCCATACTCTTGGAGCTGGTAGATCACCTCGTTATATAGGCGAGCGTGGGCCGGGTCGTGATGATAGGCGGTCATCTCGAGCTGCTCGGAGATAAAGAGTGAGGAGTCGTGCGGCAGGATTGAGGTTTCCCCGCTGTAGACCCTTACCGTAACGCTTTGCTTGATGACATCCTCGA
>JBFGLD010001289.1:0-2205 GCA_041576335.1 Anaerolineae bacterium
GCCTGGCATCCGCCTCGACCATCATTAACAGCTCTTCTTTAGCCTCGTCTCGCGTCATAGCTGATACACGCTCAAGTTCAGCTAATCTATCCTGATTAAGCTTTTCGATTTCATTGGCTCGTTTGTCGATCTGGCTTTGCCGCTTGTTAAGGGTACGTTCCTTTCGTTCGAGGTTCTCAAAACGTCGGTCCAAGTTTTCCTGGCGTTTCTGGACCCGTTCTTCTTGGCGGTCCAGTTCCTCTCGTTTACGACGGATTTCCTTCTCAGCCTCGCCGCGTAAGCGAATAGTCTCTTCCTTCGCCTGAATTTCGGCCTCTTTCTTAATTGCTTCAGCTCGGGCAATAATCTCTTGCGCTTGAGCTTCGGCAGAATTGATTTTCTTATCGCTTACATAACGACGGTACTGGATACCAACGACGCCACCGATGACCAGAGCAATGATGCCGACAATGAGGGGCACCAAAATATCCATGTGCTTTTATATTCCTCTCTGATTTTATTCTTCCATTTACTACAAACTCCGGTGCGGATTTTTCTTCACAATTCCAAAGCACGGTCATATGTTCTACGAGCAACATCATAGCCAAATCCTCGCCGGGTTAAATAGCCAAACATTTTTTTCTTTAGGGCTTCCGCAGTCAAATTTTTCCAATAGTGCAATTTATTTTCGACCGCGCGCCAGGCCAATTCATCCTCATCTAAATCAGCTAATACCTTATTTATGACCGTATCAGCAATGCCCTTTTGCCGCAATTCATAGCGCAAGGCCCGTTCTCCGCGTGGTCTATGCTGTTCTCTATTTTCCAGCCAAAACTGGGCAAATGCCTGATCATCAACGTATTGCTGCTCAATTAGCCGGTCCAATGTATCGTCGATTGCACTGCCAACGTAGCCCTTATCACGTAGATAGCGGACGATTTCTTGCCGACTACGCGGTCGAAAACTCAAGAAACGAACAGAATGGTTGTAAGCTTTATCCCGTTCGTCGCCATGCCTCAGGTTCTCTATCTCAACATCGCTCAGGTACTGACCTTTGCGTAAGTTAAGGGCAGCAAGCACCGTTACCGCAAGGGCGAACTGATCGTCAATGAAAACATTAACGCGTTCTTTATTTCGTTTTTGGACCTTTAGGGCTGTAATTGTTCCAGCCATTTTCGACTTTTTTGAAAAAAATAAAAGCTGCGACGTAGGACGCCACAGCTCATTAAACGATCGTTCGTAATAAAATTGAAACAAATCAATAAATCGACTGAAAGAAAACCTGATCCGTAAACAACATCACTGCTGCAAACTTCAGGTTAATAAATTGCGATAGACAGACATAAACACAGTCAAATCACGACCTTTACAACGGTTGACATATCATATTAGCAACGATGAGGTGCAGCCACATAACTTAACGATCGATACTGGCGAGGCAAAAAGTCGGTCTAACTCTCACGCTTAATTTGTGACTTACATTTTCAATAAACAAAAACTCCCGAAATCGTAAGCTGGTTGACCGCATATCAACCATAATAAAGGTGAAATGCCTCGTGATCGATAGCTTTTTACCTTTCCCTCGCCCGATGTACGTACGCCTGCTACCCCGGTAGAGGTTTTCAGCCAAAGTAGACTTGCGGCGTGGATTTCCCTTCATACAAACACCAACAAGAACAGGTTAACAGTTATGCGAGCTGGTTGCATGAGTTAATGAACTAGCATTACAAACGGTGGTTATTATCGAAACCACCCGCCAAAAATCTTAATTAACAAGGTCAGTCGCTTGTTTCAATTTTATTAAAGGCTGTGGTGCAGAACAAATCCTACAATTGACTTAAGATAAAAAAATTCCTTCACCAAACCAAACTAATTTGTTTCGAAGGCCAGTGACGCTTGAGCTTATTTAGCTAGCAGCCGCGCCTTCCGCAGCCTCTGCCGCAGCAAACTCATTTTGGGCCGGATCTCTGGTTGGCAATCCAAATTGGGCCCGAATTTTATTTTCGATTTCAAAAGCCATTGCCGGGTTTTCTGCCAAAAACTTCTTAGCATTTTCCCGCCCTTGGGCCAATCGCGTGTCTCCATATGAGTAAAAAGAGCCACGTTTATCAATAATTTCTTGAACAACCGCTATATCGAGAATATCGCCGACTTTAGAGATACCCTCATCATACATGATATCAAATTCTGCCACTTTAAAGGGGGGAGCAACCTTGTTCTTCTTGA
>JBFGLD010001290.1:0-2191 GCA_041576335.1 Anaerolineae bacterium
CGATCTGCAAAATTGGCCACTTCCCAAATACTATAGGGTTGGTCGTTTTGCTCAACAACTTGCCAACCCACCGGAATAACCGTGGAGTCAATATCTACGGATTCGATCACGATGCGGTTGGGAACGACCACCCCGTTGGTCAGCTCGGCCTGCTTAGGCGCCGGCGCCGGAGCAATGTCTTGAGTTGGCTGCTGCGGTGTGGGATTGGAAGGGGCTGTCGATGGCGACGGTTCGTCGACCTCGGCGGGCTGCGCCGCCAGCCCAAATTCCGCAGCCTCATCTTGGGTGTGAACAATCACAGGGATCGGCGTTGGCTCGCCGATATTCAACGTCTCGGGGAGAATCCCGGGCGGCTCCACCACCAGAGTGGCAACCGGGGTAGGCGGTTTGGTTGCAGTGGGGGTCAACGTTGGGCCCGGCCCGGCCCACGGGGTCGGCGTAGGAGATGGGGAGGCCGTAGGCGAAACGGCGGCCTGAGCTAACGCTTCAGGAGGTATTTTGGCAATATAATCCCAGCGAGCGTTTACATCCTGGTAAATCCAAAAAAAAGCGATGATGCTTAAAACAACCGTTGTCCAGACAAAACTGGCCAACAGTAACGCTACCTGTTCAATAACCGTTTGGACTTGTTTTTGCGACAACCTCATAATTCTTCCACTTGTTGAATTGCTACCGAACTGCTGGTGAATTTAAGGGCCATTACAGCCAGGGCAACAATGATTGTCCCCAAAGCAAGCACCTGGACCGCCAAAAAACCATCACCAATCAGTTGAGGACGGGCCCGAAACACCTCTAAAATCAGGCGAGACAGGCTATAGCATAACAAGAACAGCCAAAACTGAAAACCGGACCACGGTCGCCAGCGACGATAGACGTATAATAAAACCAAAATAATTAAAGTGGCGCCGGCCTCGTACAGCTGAACAGGATGCCTGAGCACATCAAATATCTCAATTGCCCACGGTACCGCTGCGGGTGCGCCCAGCGCCTCTCCTCCTAAAAATGCACCAATATTTCCAATGACGATTCCGATGGCCAAACCTGGCGCGGCGGCGTCTAAAAAAAGGCCGATCGAGACTTTAATGCGCTGTAAATAAATCAGGACAATTAAGCCGGCAATCAGCAGCCCTTCTCCGGCGGAAAGAGCGCTGCGTGAAAACGAAAATGCTTGGGTAATATCCGGCCTATAATTTTCCCAGTGAGACAATACAAACCAGATCCGCGCCCCAAGAATGCCGGCGATTAGCCCGTATAGGCCGGCGTTATAGATATGATCGCCATCTAAGTTCAGATTTCTAGCCCGAGCAGCCGCTACAGCCAATCCTCCCCACAGCGCCACTAATAAAAGCAATGGATAGGTTGGCAAAGCAATCGAACCAATTGACAAAGTGGGAAGCATAAAATAACAAATCCAGCGGCATGCAGGGGTTAGTTAACGATTATCAATTTAGTTCAGTGACCCGCTCGGCCTTTTATAAATCCGGAATCTTCGACTCAATATAGGCTTTGTTAACCGGGCCGGTAAATACTTCGTTAACTATCCCATTTCTGTTGATGAAAACTGTGGTGGGCAAGCCAAGTACCCGATAAGTTTCAACCGTTTTCCCCTCTTCATCTAAGACAATTGGGAAGGTAACCCCGAGCTCTTTAACAAAATCAAGTACCAACTCGGGCGTATCACTTGCCGTGTTATTGACGCCAATGACGACCAAAGTGTCAGCATTATCAGTTGCGGCTTTCTGAAAATCGGGCATTTCGGCCCGACAGGGACCACACCACGTAGCCCAAAAGTTAACTAAAACCGGTTTTCCTCTAAAGTCTGCGAGACGAATGATTTGGCCATCCAAATTCTTCAGCTCGAAATCAGGGGCAGGGTGACCCGCAATTGGTGCCGGTTCCAGTCGCACTGCGTCGTTACCACCGATCGCCTGGCCAGCAGCCGTACGCGAAAATAAGATCCAAATGCTGCCTAAAATAATGACAGCAGTAATAGCGGCACCCCAAAACCAGAGACTTTTTAGCACCGGTAGTTCATTTTGGGTTGTCGCAGGGTTGATATCACCGTGCATCGCGTAAGTTTCCTCCAACCTAAAAACTACCTAAAACGAATTTGACTTGTAAAGTTTAGCCCAGCTATTTTAACAGAATATTAAATCATGATCGGGGTGTCTTTCTGTAAGCTACCTTCCAA
>JBFGLD010001291.1:0-2189 GCA_041576335.1 Anaerolineae bacterium
CGTTGGTCTACCGCCTGTGCCGTTACCGCAACGACAAGATTGGGCACGTCATCCCGGAAAACGTTCTGACCAAGGCCCCCTCGGCCGAGCTGCGTCCCAACCAAAAGGATACCGACTCGCTTCCTGACTATGATGTACTGGATGGCATCCTGGCGGCTTACATCGAAGACGATTACAGCACGGCTGAGATAATCGCCCTGGGCTACGATGAGCACCTGGTTCGGCGGGTCGTGCGCTTGGTCGATCTGAACGAGTATAAGCGACGCCAGGCACCGCCCGGCCCTAAAATTACCAGCAAAGCTTTTGGCAAAGATCGACGGCTGCCGATTACAAACCGGTATCGCGGGTAATTTGGAACATGGCGGCCGGAGATTGAAATAACAACCCCGGATCCTAAGAATAGACTCGTTCGCGTTTGTCTAACTGGTTCAAAATTTCGTGCTTGACCCGTTGAAAATGGGCATCAAAACGTACAAAATCCAGGTTATCGGCGGGAACGGTTAGAATAGGGCAGAGTGTAAAGTCTTCAATCCAGGCATTATACAATTCGTTAAG
Source organism: Anaerolineae bacterium (assembly GCA_041576335.1). Classification (GTDB taxonomy): domain Bacteria; phylum Chloroflexota; class Anaerolineae; order 4572-78; family J111; genus JANQQF01. Next base: position 556 of record JBFGLD010001291.1, read on the forward strand.
CTGTTGCAGGTAGAGCGGTGAAATCTCTCGCTCAAAGTCGCGACCGCGTCGGTGAACCCGTTCAATCAGGGTAGGCACACTCGCTTTGAGGTAAATGATCAGGTCGGGCGCAGGCAAGAATTGAATAAACTCATCATAGACGCCCCGGTATACCCCGTAATCCCGGTCGGACATATTTCCGCGCTGGTACAAATTGCGAGCGAAGATATTGGCATCCTCGTAAATGCTGCGATCCTGAACCACCGCATTGGGGTGATTCAAAATGTGGCGATGGCTGCGGAGGCGACGTGAAAGGAAAAATATCTGGGAGTGAAAGCTCCATTGGCGCATGTCCTGAAAGAAATCGGCCAAATAAGGATTGTCATCCACCGCTTCGTAGAAGGGTGTCCACGTCATTTCCTTGGCTAACAACCGGGTCAAAGTACTCTTACCAACCCCCATATTACCAGCTATGGTAATGAAAAATTTTTTTCTCATTTCTGCTCCCCTGGTTAATCTGGATTAATAAAGGTTAATATGGTTTTTTGACTCAAAAAAAGAGACCGCTACGACGTTACGATTGTAGCGGTCTATAAAGTCTCGACCAGGACCCAAGGCGGGTGGCTGCACATGCCCGGTCAGAAAGTAGCCGGATTGACGGCCTTAAATGAAAATAAAAAATGCACTGAACCATAATTGCTTAGCGGGTCAGGCCGCACGTTTTCAGGGTGGTGCCTGAGCCAGCATTCTCCAAATGCGTACAGGTTTTAAGGAACAGCTTTTCAAAGGTATGAGCTACTGCTAGGAAATTTTGGCAATATTTTCCGATTTTTTGCCTATTTTTCGCTCCGTACCCGCTTGCAGCCGAGCAAAGTTGGGACGCAGGGCATAAAACATGACGATCAGATTCAACAGGCCAAAGACAATGTATTCGTAAGGCGTGTAACCCGTGAGGGCCGAGACGGTAAGGATGATAAGTGTAGAAACGGCAATGGTCGATGAAAGGATTGAGGCATACCCGCTAACTCCCAGGGCGATCAAGCCACACGCGGCGGCAATGATGCCTGCCCAGAAGGATAACCCACCCAAAGCTCCCACCGCCGTACCCGCCCCAACGCCCCCTCGAAAACCCAAAAATATGGAGTAATTATGCCCTAACACCGCTGCCGTCGCAGCTAAAGCTACGATCAAGGGTATCGTGCCAATGGCCAACAGCAGGTAGATTGGGACCAATCCCTTGAAAATGTCGCCTAATACTGTTAGACCGGCAGCGATCGGGCCGGCTGCCCGCAACACGTTTGTCCCGCCTATCCGACCACTGCCGGAGGCTGTTACGTCAATACCGTAGAGACGGGCAACAACGTATCCCACGGGAATCGAACCGAAGAGATAGGCAATAAAAATCACAATGGCAGCAAACACATATGTCACGATACTGCTCCGCAGCGAAGCACGTACTTATGCCAAAGTATATCAAATATTGCCGGATACAACAAAAAATATAATTATTTTTTGGATGGCGAAAGTTAATGCTTGCGGGGAGTTGAGCTGGTCAGTTTTTGGCTATTAATTTGATGGGTAGCCCTAACCCGAAGTCTTTTGAGTTTCCGGCAAGTGGGTTTTCAAGACACCGCAACCGGCAAGGTAAAGTTAAA
>JBFGLD010001292.1:0-2178 GCA_041576335.1 Anaerolineae bacterium
AGAACCTTTGACGGCAGCGGGTAACATGCGCTCGATCAATCTTGGCTTGGGCATAGGGGATTGCAGACGCGGAGCCGGTTGGTTAATGGTCAGTTGGCGAAAGTGCCGCCAATCCTGGAATCGATAGTAGAGATCACGCATGATGTTAAACAACTCACGCAGCGAGAGTCCGCTCACCAGTATAATAACCAGGGGAATGAGCCCTCCTAACAGAACGACGGTGCCCAAGGTGCCCAGCGCCGAGCGAAGCAGCTCGCCCAGCACCCAACCAATTAGCCCACCACCACCTGGCTTATCCAGACCATAGCCGGGGCTTATGAGATGAAAAGCCACGAGCAGGACGCCTAGCAGTAAAAATGTTCCGATAGGCTTCTCCCACTTTTCGTCTTGATCTTCAACACTGTACCGCTTGAAAAACCAAACCGCCAGCAGCCCTAAAGCCAGCCATATGACGTAACGCCCCCAGCCCACCAATACGCGCAGAAACTCGAGCCAGGTCTCCACAACGGTGCCTCGATTGGGTGTAAAAAGGCTGAGGAGGGTTATCACCGCCAAAATCAGCAGCCCCGTGCCGATTATCTCCGGGCGAATCAGCGACCCTTTAGCTTGTTGGTTTTTTCGCGATGTTCTTCGAGATGTTGATCGTCTTGCCATTCTTATGAGTCTAATACTTAGCTAGCAAGGTGTTCTATCACGTCACCAAAAATTGAATATTATAAGCTTGATCAAAACAGCACAAATGTTTTGTATATTGTAGCATGGAAAGGGGTATTTTAAAAGTAACACAATTTGCTACCCGGGCGCGTTAAGTTAAGGAACATTGATCTAAGGTCCGGAGCTAATACCAAAGGGCACGGCCCCTGCCGCACTTAACGGGCGAAGGGCGATAAACCGCCCCATTTTTGGCCCGGAGGGCTTCGTTTATTAAGCTTTATGGCTTCAGGCCTTCCTGCAAGTTGGCTCAACCACAGCAAAAAACGGGCCATCGCGCTTAGATGTGGGCAATTACCACCTTAACCACTTCACCGGTACCACTTCCAGTAACCGGTCGTAACTGTCTGCGGTGGTAATGTCCCAATCGTATTTAGCTCGAAAAATATCGACCACCACCTGCGGCCACGGGGTCGGCAAAAAAGCTGCGGTGCCCTCGCAAATGACCACGCGAGAGCCATCTTCCAGGGCCAACGCTACGTGCGGATTTTTTTCGATATTACCGCTTTTAACGCTCGTTGATTGAATACAGGCGTACAACTTATTGTCGTGCCAGGCAAACCAAACCGGACCTAAGTGCGGCCGTCCGTCAGGTCGTACACTGCTTAGCCAAATATTGGCCTCAGTATTTAACCGGTTAGAAACCTCCGGTGGTACTGTTGTCAATTGGTTACCTCGACGCCGAAAGTTTTGGGAACCCTGCAGAATCGATATTGTTGACTCGTTCACTTCTCAACGACGTTTTTTGTTTTTCAGATTTTACCAAATTCTAACCAATTCGCCCAAAAAGAGAGTTGACACGAGGGTTGTAATGTGCTATGATTCCCGCAGTATAATGGAGTCAATGCTATGACAAAAAATCGTCGTCAACGGATTGAAAATCAAACACGTACTCGCGTTGCTCAGCACGCTCACGATGCTGCTGCAGACAATGTTCGGTTTGTTGCGCTCGCTGTTTTTGCTGCGGGCGTTTTTTATTTCTTTGCCTATTATTTTTGGGGGAGCAACTGGGGGGGCGCACTAACCGGAGGTTAACGCAGTAAAATTTCGGGGTTTACAGGGCGCGACCGCCATTTACCGGTTGCGCCCTTTTTGTTTTCCGTATCATTATTGTCAAAGAGACGAGGTAAAAATGATTATTATAATGAATATGCACGCACAGCAAGAAGAGATCGACGCGGTAGTTGGCCGCGTAACCAAACAAGGGTTTAGAGCCCACATATCGCGGGGGGAAGAACGTACCATTATCGGTGTGATTGGCGATGAGCGCCAGTTGGACAAGGGAGCGATCAACCGCATGCATGGGGTCGATCGGGTTGTGCCGGTTCTGCGCCCGTTTAAGCTGGCCAGCCGGGATTTTAAGCCGGAAGACTCAAGAATCGCCGTTGACGGCCATGTATTTGGGGACAAGAAAGTGATCATGATGGCCGGTCCTTGCTCTGTCGAGAGCATGGAGCAAATGATGGA
>JBFGLD010001293.1:0-2176 GCA_041576335.1 Anaerolineae bacterium
AAGGGTTCAACCGTATAATAGCGCCCGGCCAGGCGGGCTGTTTCGCTCAGACTTTCATCCACAATCTCCAAATCGTAATCAGCCTGGAACGTAGGGCGCAAGGCTTTGAGCATCTCTACGGTTTCCGATACCGTGGCCGGCGGTACTTTTAAGGTTTGAGTATGGTTGATCACGGCCGTGGCTTTGGCCAATCTGTCATTATAGCTACCGTCCGTGGCCGTGCCCACGATGACAACGTCGTCGGATAAAAGGGCTTTCTGGAGCTCATTGCCCGCCTTTTCGGGAAAATCGGCCCGGAAACCGCCAAAAAAGCGAGCAATATCCGGAATAAACAGGATGCCGTGTTTGGCCATCCGCAGCCCGGCTACGATCGAAGCATAGGCGTTGTCGATGAGGGCACGCTCGTTTATTTGGACGACCGCTTTGAGACCTAGCGGCCCCTTGCCCTCGACGATCAACTGGGCCAGGGATAACACCAGCGATCGCTTGCCGACGCCGGTTGGCCCCACCAAGATAACATGCCGGTCGCTCGTCATCGAGAGGAGATTCACCAGGTCACGCAACAAATTATCTCTAAAATGAACCGGGGCCAGCTGACCGTTTTTGGCCAGGGCCACGTGGTCGATCGCCGCCGCTCCGCTGGCGATAGAGGGCTTACCCATAGCGTCGATAACCGCCCGCTGGGTAATACCGAGCTTGTTGAGCAGCCGCGCGGTACCGACACTTATATCGGCCATAACGGCCAGCGCGTGGGCCGTACCGCACCAGGCCTCGCTGCGCGATTTGGCCACGCTGAGGCCGTCGTCGAGTACGATGAGCATTTCATTCGACAGCGAAATGCGTTCTCGGTTGTCGGCTACAAAATCGAACTGCACATCCTGGCCGACCCGTTCATTGGCAATTCGCTCCACATCTTTTTCGAAGCCGGCCCAGTTAAAACCCCGTTCTTGGCTAAAATTACGCAGTAGGCGGTAAGCCTCCAGATCGGGCATCTTCAGGAACGACAGCAGCAGAATCTCGGCAGTCAGGACGCGTTTCTTTTTGCTGCGCATCGTCGAAGCGGCCTGATTAAGGGCCTGGGTTAACTCGGTGGAGGGAATCTTGCTGGATAACATTCCCCGCTGTTGGGCCAAGGGGTACACTCCCTGTTTGATTCTTGGAGAAAGGTTAAGGCAAAAGAACTGCTTAAATCATTATAGCATGCTGCTCAAATTGGTAACAATTCATATCCCCGGCAAAAGAAAAGTCGGTCCTCGCCAAAAGTATTGTTTACTGTTATAATCGACACCTGGTCCGGATAAATTAGCCCATGCTTTTAAGAATTTATGGCCGATATAAACCCGATACTCCTGATCGCCGTGATGAGCGGCGTGTTGCTGGCCGTGTTATTCGTCGTTGGCCTGATTCCCATGCTTGTCTCCCGCCGGTGGAACAAACACAGGGCCCAGACGGTTTCAAAATGGGAAGCAGAAGGGGTAACCTTTAGACGGGGTCCCGTTGGGGGACAGTTTGGCGGTTTAGAGTCGATGGGTGTTTCCCGCGTTGTGCGCGGAATTGGCTTTGTCGCTCTCACCGACAAAGATCTGCGCGTGACTCGGGCCACAGCTCCGGCCGCTGAATGGCGTATTCCTTTGAAAAAAATGAAAAGTGTAACGATCCAACCGGCCTTCATGGGCCACCGGGGTAAGAGCCCATTTATCGTCGTTCGGTTTGTAAAGGACGGAAAGAAAGATAGGTTGGGTTTTCAGGTCGGCGAGTTTGAAGCCTGGGCTAATGACGTGGCCCGGGAAGCCGGCCTTGCTGTTAAGAATGAGCTTGACCACGAAGGCGGATCGGCGTAAATTCAATAACCTGATGGTAAACGATAATTTCTTCCGGTCAGGGTGCGTCTAGAATTTTGGACAGAGCCGACGGTCAGAGTCAGAGGCTTCCTTAAATGTAATATAGTAATTGTAAGATTGACCAATACTTTAATTGCTGCTATAATTTGGCCCGAGCACGTCAGAGAAGCAAACTGTCGCTGCTGCCACCATAAAACCCGTTTGATTTCCATCAATTTAGATAACTTATTAATACCCTCGAGGAGGAGGTGATTAAATCCCTAATACTTTCGTCACGTAGATTCACTAAATCAAAATTTGGTAGACGTTGGCATATTCATATGCCAGGGTAGAGA
>JBFGLD010001294.1:0-2176 GCA_041576335.1 Anaerolineae bacterium
GCAGGGCAAGCTCGATCTGGAGCGATTGATTACAAAGACGTACTCTCTCGACCAAATTAATGAAGGCTATGCGGCTATGTTGAGCGGCGATAACGCTCGCGGGGTTATTGTGTTTTAAGCCATTGTCTAGTACGAATGTTCAAAACCAAGATTACCGAATTACTTGATGCCAACCATATTCCCTACCGCATCTTGCCCCACACCGAACCCGTCTTTACGGTGGAAACCGCAGCAGCGCAGCGCGGCGTGGTCAAGGACGAGATGGTTAAATCGATTCTGCTGCGCGAAAAGGGGCACAATCGCTTCGTTATGGCCTGTGTCACGGGTGATGCCCGCCTCAACCCCAGAGCGGTGCGGGGCCAACTGGATGGCTGGAAGCGGCTGACGTTCGCCACCGCCGCCGAGATCCGGGCCGTCACCGGATATGTACAAGGCGCGGTCGCTCCGCTGTGCCTGCCTGGCGAGGTGCCGGTCATCTTTGACGACGCGATCGCCGGTTGTAATAAAGTCAACATCAGCAGCGGCGACCCGATGGCCGGTTTGGAGCTTAACCCACGAGATCTGATCGAAATGGCTGGAGCTAAGTTGGCTCCAATTGCCGAAATTTGAGTTAACCTAAAACAAGGAGAGTTTATCGATGGCTGTTGCTCAAGATTTGCTGGATATTCTGCGCTGTCCGTACTGTGTAAGCGGTCCAACCCGCAAACCGGGCCAGGATCCGGGCCGGCTGGCCCTGGTTCGGAGCACCTGGCTCATTTGTCAGGAGCCGGACTGTGGTCGCAAATATCCGATCAAAGAAGATATTCCGGTTATGTTGATTGAGGAAGGTGACAAATGGATCGATACGGCAATCGAAGAATTGCCCGAGCCGGGCAAATTGGTCGAGCCGGGTATGCTTAGCCAGCCCGAACTACCTCCGGTCTTTTCTTCGGCCCAAGAAGGGGGAAGCCGCGGGCTGCTGCTGGGCATAGCCGTGGGGATGTTTGTTGCCTTTTTGGTCATCGGCGGCCTGATCTGGCTTCGCGGCCGGGGTCACGCCTAAGCTTCCCTGGGCCGGCCCGGTCAGACCGTATCGTGGCCTGTCCTAAGCCCCGTCGTAACCGGGACAAACGGCCGGGTCGAAGGGGCTGCAGGCGTTAGCAAGAACCTTCCAATCAATTTGTGAAACAGATATTTTACCAAAGGCAGAAAAACAAACTATGGCGCTACCCAAAAAAGTTGAATATTTAATCATCGGCGCGGGCGTACATGGCCTGTCTACGGCTTACCACTTAGCAAAATATCTAAAGCAGAAGGGACTGGGACAGGGCGAAGACGTGCTGGTCATCGAGAAGCAGGCGATTGCCGCCGGCGCCTCGGGTGTGGCCTGCGGTAACGTACGCTGCAATTATTATCAGGAGCCGATGACCAAGTTAATGATGCATTGTATGGACATATGGGAGTCGGACCCCGATTACTTTGCCTACAATTCGGTGGGCTACCTGACCGCCTCGTTCGAACCGATGCGGGCGGGGCTGGAAACGATTCACGAGCGCCACCAGCGGCTTGGCTATCCCTCAACCCTGGTCAGCGGGGAAAAAGAGGTCAAAAAATATATGCAAGATATCTTCCACGACTGGCAGGCTGAGAAATTGGCTGTGGTCCTCCACGAGCATCGAGGTGGCCACGCCTGGAGCCGCCAGGCCATCCACGGCCTGGCCATCAAAGCTGAGCGTGAAGATGCCCGCCTGATTATTGGGCCAAGCGTGACCGGCTTCCAGTTTAAGGGCGACGGCTCGGTGTCGGTGGTCGAAACTGACCTGGGCAGCATCGAGGTTGGCCATGTAATTGTGGCCGTGGGGCCGTGGATCAGCCAGTTTTGGCAGATGCTTGATCTGCCGCCGAAAGTGCCTCATCCCCGTGACCAGGGCGAGACCACCGAGTTATGGCGCTTTTTGGCCCTGCAAGAGGGCGAAATTGAGCTCAATCCCTATATTCATATCACCAACGACGGCAAACGCCCGCCCCTGGTCCACGTCGACAGCGACGTGCCGCTCTACAGTGAAGACGGTCGCCTGGTCTGGGACCAGCCCTGGGGTATCTACTTCAAGCGAGACAAACATTCGGTTCAGGGAGGAGCCGTGCCAGTGGATGTCGGGACGGAGTGCAAAGTAGATCCCTACGGCACCCGCAGCCC
>JBFGLD010001295.1:0-2175 GCA_041576335.1 Anaerolineae bacterium
AGAAAATGACTGAACAGAGTCTAAAACCCAGAAGAGGTGCACCTCATGCCTTTGTGGTAATGCCTTTTGGCCAGAAAGAGGCATCAAACGGACAGGTGATCGATTTTGACAGTATTTATGAGCAGCTCATCAAACCGGCCGTGGTCGAGGCCGGCTTCGAGCCAATGCGAGCCGACGAAGAAGCGGTCAGTGGCGATATTTTGACCGATATGTTTCAAGAACTGCTGCTAGCCGATCTTGTCATTGCCGATTTGAGCATTGATAACGCCAACGTTTTTTATGAGTTGGGTGTACGCCACGCGCTGCGCAGACAAGGAGTGGTTCATATTCAGTCGGGTCGAGCCTATATGCCGTTTGACGTGTTTAATGTGCGGACCGTTCTCTACAATTGCAGCGAGGATGGTAAACCAGACCCTAAGTGCATCCAAGATGATAAAGCTGCCATTGTCAAAGTTATCCGTGGGACCTGGGCTTCAAGCCACGAAAACATTCACAGCCCCGTTTTCAATTTGCTTAGCGGCCTGATCGAACCGGATCGAAAAATGCTGCAGACGCCATTGGCGGTGGGCTATTGGCAAGAGTACCGGGAGTGGAAAGAGCGAATCACCATCGCCACGCGGCGAAAACGGGTTGGTGACATCTTATTGCTGACGGAAGAAGTGCATAACCCTCTCATTGTCGAAGAGGCGATTGCCCAAGCGGGCCGGGCCTTCGGGGAAATGGGGCATCATGTTTTGGCGCTGGAGCAATATCAGCGCGGTCTCGAAATTAACCCGAGAAGTGTCGAATTTCGACGCGAGGAGGCTTTTCATTTAGGCCAGCTAAATCGAACCGACGAAGCCATCATCAAACTGGAGCGATTAATAGATGAGGACCTGGTTGACGACCCCGACGCCATTGCTTTTTTAGGCCGCCTCTACAAAGATATATGGGTCAACGAGTGGCAAGATGAGCCCGACGAGAAAGCCAGGCTGAAAGCGGCGTATGAAGCCGGCGAATATTTAAAGCGGTCGATTAATACCTACGTTACGGCCTACAGCCTGGATCACAGCCATTACTACTCCGGCATCAATGCCCTAACCTTATCAATGCTCCTCGATCACTTGACCAACGAGGTTGGCCAGGAGGAGGACGTCGACCTTGAGGTGAGGGCGATTAGACGGCAATTACCCTCTTTGCAGGGTGCGATCCGGTTTACACTCGAACAACAAGCCAAAACGAACAAGAAGGATTTATGGATCTTTGCCACACTGGGTAACCTGGCTGTTAACACCGCCAAAACCCCGCAGGCAGTTACCAGAGCCTACAAAAAAGCACTGGCCTTGGGTGGCAGAAATGAGTCCTACATCAATGCCACCTTGGCCCACTTGAACATGCTGGAAGCGCTGGCCTTTCGTGTTGAATTCGTGCAGGCCGGCCTTGAGGTCCTGAAAAACGCACTGGCTAAATTGCAGGCCGAGGCGAAGCAAGCGGGAACCGACCTGGACCCACCCAAGGTATTTCTCTTCGCCGGTCATTCGATTGACAAGCCGGACCGCAAAAACCCCCGTTTCCCCCCCGATATGGAAGATGAGGCTCGCCAAAAACTTGATACTGCCTTAGATGAACTGGAGGCCGCCCCCAAAGATCTGGCGATTACACCCGGCGTGGCGTGTGGTGGAGACATCCTCTTTATCGAAGCCTGCTTACAACGTAAGATGAAGGTCAATTCGTATATACCGCTAGCCGAGGCCGAATACATCGAGCGGTGGGTTGATTTTCCCAAAGAGCAAGATAGCAATTGGGTAGAACGTTTCTACCAGATCGATCTAAATCCCAATGTCACGTTCCTTGTTCAACCCGACCGGCTGGGGCCGGTCCCGGCCGGAGATACGGCGTTTGAGCGAAATCATCGTTGGGCACTTTACTCAGCCCGAGCATATGACATCAAACAGATTCGGTTTGTGATCCTATGGGATGGCAAATTTGGCGACGGCCCCAGCGGCACCAGCAACATGGTTCGAGTCGTACGTCAAGCCGGGGGCATTGTCAAGCATTTGAACACGACCAAATTTGATTCTTGGCAGAAGGGCATCAAAAAAGCTGGCAAAACCCGAGCATAAACAAGGTTGAATTAAACCATCGGCAGCACTCACTTGCGCAGCCCAAATATGCTGGCGACGCTGGTCAAACAGC
>JBFGLD010001296.1:0-2174 GCA_041576335.1 Anaerolineae bacterium
AACTGTGTTTTTTGGGCATTGGTGTTGAATAACCTTCACTCATAGATCGACTCTTAATAAGGAGAAAGCTGATGAAAAAGATCATAAATAATCCAGCAGATTTTGTCCCCGAAATGTTAGAAGGGTTGGTCATGGCTCACCCGGACCAGCTTGATTATCAAGACGACCTGCACTGCATCGTTCGCGCCGACTCGCCGGTTGAAGGCAAAGTGGCGTTAGCCACGGGTGGCGGCTCCGGCCACCTGCCGGTGTTTTTGGGCTATGTGGGCAAAGGCATGCTCGACGGCTGTGCCGTGGGTGACGTTTTTGCCTCGCCCAGCGCCGACCAGATGTTTGAAGTCACCAAACGCATCCACGGCGGCAAAGGCGTGGTTTACATTTACGGCAATTACGGCGGCGACGTGATGAACTTTGATATGGCCACCGAAATGGCCGAAATGGAAGACATCGAGGTGCGCACCGTGCTGGTTAAAGACGATGTAGCCTCGGCTCCACCCGAAGAAGCTGGGCGACGGCGCGGCGTGGCAGGTATGGTGTTTGCCTTCAAAGTGGCCGGGGCCAAGGCCGACCAGGGCGGCTCGTTGGATGAGGTGGTTGAGGTGGCAGAACGGGCCCTGGCCAACACCCGAACTATGGGTGTGGCCCTCTCTCCCTGCACCGTGCCCCTGGCCGGCAAACCCACCTTCACCATAGGCGACGACGAAATGGAGATTGGCATGGGAATTCACGGCGAACCCGGCATGAAGCGCGAAAAGCTACAAACCGCCGATGAAGTTGCCGTGCGTATGGCCACTGCCATTCTGGATGACCTGCAACCCGCTGCCGGCGACCGCTTGGCGATAATGGTTAACGGGCTGGGTGCCACCCCGCCCGAAGAGCTGTACGTAATGTACCGCAAAGTACATCAACTGCTCACTGCTCGCGAACTAACCGTGCATCGTGCCTACGTAGGCGAGTACGCTACCTCAATGGAAATGGCCGGGGCTTCGTTCACCTTCTTCCGGCTTGATGATGAACTGGCCGAACTGCTCAATCACCCGGCCCAAACACCGTTCTTTGTACAGGTATAGCCCGGGAGAAAGATTATGGCAGATACCATTCAAAGTCAGACTGTTGCCGATGCCTTGTTGCGGGCCAGTAACGCCCTCAATGAAAACAGTGCCTACCTGACAGAGCTGGATCAGGCCCTGGGTGATGGCGATACCGGCATCACGCTAGGCAAACTCGCTAACGCGCTTATCGACTATGTCGATGGCAATCCCGCAGATGATATTGGCAACTTTTTGGTCAAAGCCGGAATGGCAGCCAATAAAGCCGCGCCGTCAACCCTGGGTACGCTCAGCGCTACAGCGCTGATGCGAGCCGGTAAAGAAGTTAAAGGCCAGGCCGAGCTATCATTGCAAGACCTGGTTGCCATGTTCAATGCCGCCGACGAGGGTATCCAGCAGCGGGGCAAGGCCAAGTTAGGTGACAAAACTGTTGTTGATGCCCTTCACCCGGCCAGCGTTGCCTTTGCCGAGGCCATTGCCGCCGGAGCCAGCCTGATGGAAGCCGGTGTTCGCGTGCTACAGGCAGCAGAGGCAGGACGTGATCAGGTCACGCCCGTGCGCAGCCAAATTGGACGGGCTAGTTGGGTAGGCGGACGTACTGAGGGTAAAGTTGATCCTGGCTGTGAGGCACTGGTCATTATTCTCTCAGCCATCATTCAACCCTCAACGTCGTAATATATCTTTTGTTTCAATCAATTCTTACAAGGAGGTGAATGCGTCAAGGACAATAATTGACTTAGAAGTTTTGCGGCTATGACCGAAGTTTATTTATATTTTCAATTAAATCTATGGGAGTGTAGAGGAGTTAACAACTATGAAACGGCTATCACTCATTTTAATTGTAGTTTTGATGTTTGTTATGGCGACAACTGCTTGCCAACCCGCGCCCGCGCCGGAGGAACCTGCCCCGGAACAACAACCGGCCGCACAGGAGCCAGCGGAAGAAGAAGCGCCTGCTGAGGAAGCGGCGGGAGAAGATTTAACCTTCGTGACCATCGTCAAAATTGCCGGGATCAACTGGTTCAATCGCATGGAAGAAGGCGTGCTGGCCTGGGGAAATGAAAATGGCGTCAATGCCACCCTGGTCGGCCCGGCTGAAGCCGACGCTGCGCAGCAGATCCCAAT
>JBFGLD010001297.1:0-2170 GCA_041576335.1 Anaerolineae bacterium
CATTTTGATTGTATAGCGGCCGTCCTCAATCGTTGTTTCTCGTTCGACAACCTCGGTTGCGAATTCGCCCGTGGCCCAACCGTTAGCCGCGGAGTCAAAGTACTCTGCCAGAATTATATCCGCGTCGGATGCCGGTTCGAGCGAATCTTTAACGGCCGCCCCGCCGGCCACAGTGTCGCCGGCTCTATTTTCCGGCGTCGCGGTGGGGGCGGGCGTCGCGGTCGGCTCGGGCTCGGGAGTCGCTGCTTGGGCGGCAGCCTCGCCTTCTACCTCAAACTCCAGGCTGCGATCTAATTCATCGTTAAGGTATAGTTCTACTTTGTATGTTCCGGTCGGCCAAAGTTGTTCGTTGCTTAAGCTGAAGCTAAACGTGGTATCCCCCTCAAGTTCCTTCTCGCCCAGAGGTTGGTTGGAATCCACCCCATCGGCCTCAACAACGATCCAAACAGCTTTCACCTTGGTATCGGCAGGGGCATTTGCTACTTCAACCATGGCATAGAAGGTATCATCCTGAGCAAAAATCGTGGTGGGTTGGCCGCCGTCCTCGTCTTTGGCCAGCGTTGCCTCCGTAATATTAGCAGTACTAAAGTTAAACCCACACGCCAAAACCGTCAAGGTCAGCACGACGAGGGCTAAAAGCATCGACTTTTTCATAATCGTCCTTTAATATGAGTCATAAGGGTATTTATAGATAATTCCGGAGCTCGGTGGGAGTCACTCATAGCAATTATTAGGGGCTGCCATTGAACATCGTCTACAGGTGGGCTATTCTAAGTGGCTGTCAACTCGGCCCGCTTGAACAGGTCTCGCAGAGTTTGCCTGAAATCAAGCAGATTCTCTTGGAATGACGCCTCAATTATACGGGGTAACGAGTTCAAAGTCAACGAGACATTTGTCACAGGTCTGCCCAAATTTTTTGGGCGAGTTTTCAGACCTGACAGGTTTTAGCCCTAATCTTTCAATGATACGACATAACCAGACCATTTCTAGGACCAATTGGCTGTATCTTTGGAAAGTTGTCAGGTCACTTACTGAAATTTGGACACGCACCTTTTGTCTGGAGCGAACTGTCAGATAATTTGCTTTTCTAAAAACATCAGGACTTGGTATAATCAAAAACAATACTCGATCGTATTGGAGAAATCTATGGCCTCTCAAATTACCATTATCGGCTTAGGGCCGGGTGATAGCCGCTATTGGACCCAGGCGACTTTAACTATGCTAACCCAAACCAAGGAGCTGCATGTGCGCACCGCTCACCATGAGGGTATTGCCGCTCTGGCAGCCAATATTCGGGCCTATGATGATCTGCTGGGTCAGGCCGGCGATTTTCAGCAGGGGTACCGCCGGATTGCCGCCGAGATTATACGATTGGGTCAGCGCCCCGAAGGGGTCGTCTACGTGGTTCCGGGTCATCCGCTGGTGGATGAGCCAACATTTCCCTACATCCGGGCCATGGCCGAAGCCAACCAGATCGCGATCAATATCATTCCTGCTCCAAGTATACTAGAAGCGACGCGAACGGCTTTGAAGCTGGATGGGAGCCATGCCCTGCAAATTGTTGAGGCCGCTGAAGTAGCCCGCCGGCATCATCCGCCCCTGGCTCCAGACCGACCGGCCTTGGTGACGCATCTTTATCATCAAATTTTGGCGAAAAGGGTTAAGCAGACCTTGTTGAACGCTTATCCCCCAGCATATATCGTGACCTTGGTGCGGGCGCCCGGCAGCACGAACGAACAGATGTGGTCCTGCAGGCTGGCCGAACTGGACGATCAAAATCTTGTTGATGAAAGCACAAGCCTTTTTTTAGCTGCGGACGATAGCAACGGTAGCTTCGTCACCTTTCAGGAAACGATTGCTCATCTTCGGGCGCCCCATGGCTGCCCTTGGGACCGGGAGCAGACCCACCAAAGCCTTCGTCCCTATTTGTTAGAAGAAGCCTACGAAGTATTAGAAGCACTTGATGCCGAAGATGATACCGCTTTAGCCGAGGAGTTAGGCGATTTAATGCTCCAGATCGTCTTGCATACTCAAATTGCCACGGAGCACGGGCGCTTCCGGATGGGAGATGTGATCGCTTATATCAATCGCAAAATGCTGCGGCGTCATCCTCACGTTTTTGGCGACGTGACGGTGAGTGGAGCGGATGAAGTGGTCACCAATTGGCAGA
>JBFGLD010001298.1:0-2162 GCA_041576335.1 Anaerolineae bacterium
GCCCCACATCATTGCCATGACCGCCAATGCCCTGCAAGGCGACCGGGAAAAGTGTTTGGCCGCAGGAATGGATGATTATATTGGCAAGCCGGTTCGAATAGACGAATTAATTGACACCCTCACCCGATACCATCCCGATAACGGCCACGTCGAAAAATCAACGGCCGCTCCGGCCGAAGCCACTCAACCTCAGCCACTTTCGGTCGACACAACCATCTTGGAGCAATTTAAGGAAATGATGGGTCAAGATGGCCCGGCCATGGTATCCGAGCTGATTGATCTTTTTTTGGAAGATACGCCGGTTCTTTTGGCCGCCTTACGCCTGGGGGCCGATCAACAAGATGGGGAGTCTTTGCGCAAGGCAGCTCATAGCCTTAAATCGAGTGCCGCCAGCCTGGGAGCTGTTGGTTTATCGACTATGTGCCAGGAGTTAGAAATAATGGGTCAGAACGGCGTGCTCGACGAGGTAAAAGCAAGAGTGGCCAGCCTAATGACCGAGTATGACCGGGTTAAAATAATACTTAGCGCACAACAGCAGAAAATGGTGACAAAATGAAGACAAATATCGCCCGAAAACTTTTAGTTGTTCTTCTACTCACGTCAATTATTCCCCTATTGGCAGCCGGGTTTGTCGGGTTTAATAGTAGTAACAACATTACCGAGATTGCCGCCGCCGCCAATCAGCAGATTGCCGAGCTGGCTATGTCTGACAGCACAGCAGCGCTCTTACAGGAAGAGAAAATTAATCTGGATGCTAGAACAGCAACCGTGGCCCAAGACATCAACGAGATATTAGTCCGGGTTGAAGCGGACACGGCCGAGCTGGCCGACTTTGCCACCTATCTCTATAACCACGCCGACACGGTGGGGCGGTATTCCCATCCCAGCGTGTACGAGGCCAGTCCAACGGATAAGATGTTTGGCAGTGTTGAGGAAAATCAAAATTCCTGGCTGGGGGTTTTCAGCGAGGGCGTCGACCAAAGCGGGCAGGTTAGTCCGGAGCTTATGGAGGAGATCTATTTAAGCGAGTTTCTCGACATAAAGTTCAAAAGTATTGCTACCCATAATCCGTACGCCGTGCAGCTGTACCTGAACACGAAGAGCCAGATTACGCGCGGCATGCCGTTTATCGAAGGCGAATATATTTGGATAAACGCCATCGAGCAGTTTGCCGGAATTCCGGATGTGACTGTGTTTGACTTCTATTACCTGGCCGATGAAACCCATAACCCCCAACAAAAGCCGGTCTGGACGGAACTTTATTGGGATCCGGCCGGCCTGGGCTGGATGGTTTCTAACGTTGCCCCGGTCTACCGTGGGGATGAACTTATGGGCGTGGTTGGAATAGATATTACCTTGGAAAAAATGATCAATGAGGTTATCAACATTCGAATTGAGGACACCGGCTTCGCATTTTTGATGTCTAGTCGGGGCCAGGCCATCGCTTTCCCTGAACGGGGTGCCGATTTTTTGGGATTTGAAGGGAAATTGGAAGGCGCTTTTGGAAATAACGAGGAGTTCTCCTTCTTTCTCACCGAATCAAATGATGACGCCTTCATGGAAATCGTGGCGGCCATGCGAGCCGGCGAGCGGGGTTTGACGACTTATAGCGCGCCGACTGAAAATGGGGCGGGCGACTACTTTTTTGCCTACCATCCGGTTGCCCTTACCAGGTGGAGTGTTGGCATCGTGGTGCCCGTCGAAGAGGTCATCGCCCCGGCCCTATCGACTAATGAACAGATCAGGCAAAATATGGTCGTGATGTCCAAAAATATCGGTGAGCGATCGCGAGATTTGACCACGACCTTTATCTTGATTATGACCGGCATGGTGGCGGGTGTTTTTCCGGTGGCTATGCTGTTTTCAAGAACAATCTCGAATCCAATTAAGGTTCTGGCAGAAGGCTCGCGGCGGGTCGGTGCCGGCGACCTGTCTCACCGAATTAGCATCAACTCCAACGATGAGATCGAAACCCTGGCCACTACCTTCAACCAAATGACCAATGATTTGCAGCATAAAATTAACGAGATTGAAGCGGCCAATGATCAGCTCAAAACTCTGGATAAACTCAAGTCGCAGTTCATTTCGATGGCTTCACACGAACTTAGAACACCGCTTATTGCTATTCAGGGTTATGTTGACATGCTGCGGGATGGAGACGC
>JBFGLD010001299.1:0-2162 GCA_041576335.1 Anaerolineae bacterium
GACTCCACGTCCTCGACGAGAACATACATCTGCTGGGCCGAGTACGGCACGAGCGCACTGCGCTTTACTCTGCGCATGATCTCAGTAGCCGCGGTATCCGCAGCAGGTCATGACAGGTCGGGTAGCAGGCCGACTGCCTTGAGAAATACAAACAGGATACCCACTGGCACCAGGAAACGAGCCAGCATACGCCACACCTTGTAGAGAAGACCGGCACCGCCGAGTTTTGCGATAACTATCCTGCCTGTTTGGATCGGGACGGACGGGTTAGAACGAGTCATGCCTGGTTTGCGTCGTATGCCCCTACCAACAATCCGGAAATTGTCACGATTGTATTTATCTATGGTGGCAAACAGGGTGCGGGGGTGGCCGTCCAGGGTTCTGAGGTTGCTGTACCGGTAAATAATAAGATTCTGCGCCACTACTTTGGTCTTGATGATGACGAGACCACTCCGTTAGAAACCGAGACGGAAATTGATGAGACCGGGCAGACCGAGCTTGTCTTTAACGGCCGGCTCTTGGGCACCGATAGTTGGAGTCGCAAAGGGGCCAACCTGAACGGCTTTGTGCTCGACTCCGAGGGGCAGGGGCTCGGCAATGTAACGATCGAGATAGCCGCGGATGGCGAGATCATCGCTCAGGCTGTCTCGGCCCCAAACGGACAGTTTGACTTTGAGGTGCTCGATCCTGGTCAGGCAGAAATGTGGCAGTTACGATTGCCGGATTACGCCGCCACACCTCTCCTTCGGCTAGAAATTGCCGAGGGATTGCGTTATCTACTAGAATTTAAAGCTCAACCAGAGACAGAAGACCTAGAAAATGAAAACGTTGTAGGTGCAGTTGATAATTAGCTTATGTCTAGCAATCGTGTTACTATAAAGGGTACGAGTGATGGGTTAGTCATTACGATGGGCGCTGGTACCTGGTCTGGCTTGATGGCCGAATTGGAAAAACATCTCGGCAAAAAAGCATCCTTTTTTAAGGGAGGACGCGTGGCCTTGCGGGTTGGACCGCGCCAACTAAGTCTCCCGGAATTGGCAGCCGTTGGCCAAATCTTAGATCGACACCAGGTCAGCTTGTGGGCTGTGGAAAGCAACTCAGCGGCGACGCGAGCCGTGGCAAGAGAGTTTGGTTTAGAAATTGAGTTATTCCCGCCGCAAATTACCACGTCTGTAACCGATAAGGCTTCGCTCGAAGGAGAATCACTAGTTATCCAACGCACACTGCGCTCGGGACAGATAGTACACCATTCGGGCCATGTCCTGGTCATCGGCGATGTCAATCCGGGAGCCGAAGTTCGGGCCGGTGGGCACGTTGTTGTGTGGGGCAGGTTACGCGGCACGGTCCACGCCGGTGTCGGTGAGCAGGGTCTGGGTGAAAAGGCGATTGTATGCGCCCTCCAATTGTCGCCGACTCAGCTGCGGATTGGCGAGCATTTGACCCGTTCGCCTGCCGATGAGACCCATCGAGCCATTGCCCCTGAAATGGCGTCTGTGCAAAATAATCAAATTGTCGCCGAACTGTGGAAGTAAATGAGTCTGCATTCAAATTTGCAGCCTAATACGCGCCTCCTTGAGGTCCGTATAGAGCCTTTTTTTATCCCGTTAAGACCCTTGGTCTAACATATTGATAAGTTGGAAGTGACTATGAACGCAACCGTTTTAACAATTACCTCCGGTAAAGGGGGCGTGGGAAAGACTACGACGACGGCTAACCTGGGTGCTGCCCTAGCCGCCCAGGGCAAAAAAGTTGTAGCCATCGACGCTGACATTGGCTTGCGTAACCTTGACGTGGTGATGGGGCTGGAAAATCGTATCGTCTACGATCTCGTCGACGTCGTTGAAGGCGTTTGTCGCCTGCGGCAGGCCATGATAAAGGATAAACGCTTACCCGAACTTTATCTTATTCCGGCGGCTCAATCACGTGACAAAACGTCGGTCACGCCCGGTGATATGATTGAATTGGTCAACCAGTTACGTGATGAATTTGATTTTGTATTGATTGACTCGCCGGCCGGCATTGAGCTGGGATTTAAGAATGCGGTTGCCCCCGCAGATAGAGTGCTCATTGTCACGACGCCCGATGTTTCGGCGGTGCGTGATGCCGATCGAATTATCGGCTTGATTGAAGCCGAAGAAAAAGGTCCGGGCGATTTGATTCTC
>JBFGLD010001300.1:0-2158 GCA_041576335.1 Anaerolineae bacterium
CGCGCCCGGTTCCTGCCACCGACTGAACTGCAAGGCGCCAGGTTGAATCAGGTTATGCTGGCCGAGGGCTGTAGTATTGCCGATGCTGAAATTTCAAATTCGGTGATTGGCATCCGCAGCGTCATTGGTTCGCAGGTGGTCATGCGAGACTCGGTGATGATGGGGGCTGACTACTATGAAACCGATGACCACCGTGCTGAGAACAGGCGCATGGGCCGCCCGGACATTGGTGTGGGTGATGGCTCGGTCATCGAGGGCACGATTCTTGATAAAAAAGCCCGGATTGGTCGCAATGTCCACATTCGCTATTTGCCTGACCGACCCGATAGTGAAACTGAGAACTGGGCGGCTCGGGATGGCCTGGTGGTTATTCCCAAAAGTGCGGTCATCCCTGATGATACGGTAATTTAAGGAGGAGTTTTATGCAAGTTAATCCAGGAATCTTCAAAGCGTACGATATTCGTGGTATTTACCCCACTGAACTCAACGAAGAGGTCGGCTATGCCATTGGCCGGGCCTTTGCCAGCTTTCTTCAGGTGGACAAGGTCATTGTGGGGCGTGATATGCGTCTGTCCGGCCCCCAAATGTTTGATGCCGTCAGCCGCGGTTTGATGGATCAGGGTGCCGATGTCATTAACATCGGCATGGTCAGCACCGACCAATACTACTACGCCTGCGCCACCCTGGGCCACGCCGGGATGATGGTCACCGCCTCTCACAATCCTAAAGAGTACACCGGCTTTAAGATGGTTCGCAAAATGCCCCAGCTTCTCAGCGGGGACAAAGGCATTCAAGACCTGCGTCGCATTGTGGAAAATGATGATTACTCAAGGCCATCGCGTCAGGGTACGATGACGGACATGGATCTAAGTGAAGATTTTGTGAATATGGTCCTCAGCTTGATTGACGTGGAAGCTCTGGCGCCGCTGAAAGTAATTGCCGACACGGGCAATGGCATGGTCGGCCCTATTTTGAAGCGGGTCTATGATCGCTTGCCCTCTATTAAGTTGGTTGGCATGTATCTCGAGCCGGATGGCAGCCTACCAAACCACGGCCTGGACCCGCTCCAACCGGAGAATCGGGCCGAGTTGCAGGCGCGGGTTCCGGCCGAGGGGGCCGATGTCGGTTTCGCCTTCGACGGCGATGGTGACCGCTTTTTCACCATCGATGACCGGGGGCAGTTTGTGTCCGGCGACTTTATGACCGCTTTGATGGGCTCATATCTTTTGGAAAAATATCCCGGCTCCAAGGTCCTGTACGATGTCCGGGCCTCGTGGGCCGTGCCGGACCTGATTAAGTCGGCCGGAGGGACTCCGCTGGTGGAACGAGTTGGCCATGCCTTCATCAAAGCCCGTATGGCTCAAGAAGAGGCTATCTTCGCCGGAGAAGTAAGCGGTCACTATTACTTCAAGGATTTCTTTTATGCTGACTCCGGGATCGTGCCTTCGCTCATCATTCTGGAAATGCTCTCTAAGAAGGGAGCCAAACTGTCCGAATTACTCGAAGCGCTGGAGGCCGAATACTTTATCTCCGGTGAGATCAACACCCGTATCTCTGGTGATCCCAAGGAGAAGATGCAGGAACTGGCCAAACTTTTCGAAGATGGCACCGTAGAATGGCTGGATGGCGTCTCTGCCACCTACTACGACTGGCACTTCAACGTCCGTCCTTCAAACACGGAGCCACTACTACGCCTTAACCTGGAGGCTAAAACAAAAGCGCTGATGGAAGAGAAGCGAGACCAGATACTAGAAATTATTCGAAGCTAAGCCAGAGGGTTGGACCACGAGACGCGGGAGATAACGTTGAGTATCACAACAATTTTGAGCGACTTTGATCGCTACCTGATAGGCAAGGGCAGTCACGAGCGAAGCTATGAAAAAATGGGGGCGCACTTGACCGAACTCGACGGCGAAAAAGGCGTTCACTTTGCCGTTTGGGCCCCCAACGCTCGCCAGGTTTATGTGATGGGGGAGTTCAATCTGTGGAACGGCGCCAGCCACCCCATGCAGGCCAGCGATAACGGCATCTGGACTCTATTCATACCGGGGCTGACCGAGAATACGGTTTACAAATATCGGATCGAGACCCAAAATTTTGAGAGCTTTGATAAAGCCGACCCCTACAGCTTTGCGATGGAGCAGCGCCCCACAACTGC
>JBFGLD010001301.1:0-2156 GCA_041576335.1 Anaerolineae bacterium
AGAGGTTCACCATGCAGACATACCTCCCCCCGGTCCGGCACGATCAAGCCTGCCAGCAGGCGCAGCAAAGTGCTTTTACCACTTCCGGAAGGTCCTACAATACACAAGAACTCTCCCGGCGCAACGGAAAATGAAATATCTTCCACTGCCGAGAGCGTGCCCTGGCGGGTCTGGTATTTTTTGCATAGATGAGATGCACTTAGAACAGGAGTCGGCATTAGCTTCATCATGAAGGTATTCCGAAGAATTTAAACCGTTCTTGAAATAAAACTCCCAGACCTACGAAATTTGTCTAGGCATGCTATTCGGCCACAAACTCGTTAGTATACAATGTATCCACGTCGACCGGCGCCTCGATCAAACCCGTAGCCAGCATAAACTCAGCCGAGCCGGCCCAGGCCTGGGGATCGGAGATACCGGGTTGGTCGCTGCGCCACAGTTCAATCGAGGCCTCAAGCACAGCTCGTTGGGTCGGCGCATCGTCGTCGGTTATCTCAGGGATCACTTGGCGTACTACAGCAAAGGATTCATCGGGGTTAGCAATCGTGTATTCGACGCCGCGCAGGGTACCGCGGACGAGTTTCTTGACTAAATCAGGGTTATTTCGAACAACGGTTTCGTTAGTAACCATACCATTGGCGACCAGGTCAATGTAATCAGACACCTCGATCACATTTACGTCCCTGCCGGCTGCGGTCAGCTGGATCGGTTCATTGGCAATGTAAACCATGGCTGCATCAACCTTCTTCTCGCTGACTGCTTCCGCCTGGGTAAAGCCAATCTCCTCCAAATCAACCCGACTTTCGTCAAGAGCGGCGGCGTAGGCCAGCGCTTTCCAAGCTACATAAGTCGCGCCGAAAAGGCCAGGGATTCCTACTGATTGCCCACTAAGTTTTGCGGGTGCATCGATACCGGTTTCTGTCAAGGCCATCAGCGCCACAGGAAAACGTTGATACCACTTCATCACGTATACCAGTGGCAATCCCTGAGCGCGGGCCAGGATCACTTGATCGCCGCTGGCCACGGCAAACTGCCGCTCACCTTGAGCAGTGAGAGCCACAAAGTCGTTCTCGAAACCGTATTCCAAGGCCACTTCTAGCCCTTCTTCGGCGTAGAAGCCTTTGGCTTGAGCTACATAAAAGGGGGCAAACTGGACATTAGGGATGAAACCAACCCCCACGTCAATATGTTCTAGTTCATTCGGACTGGCCAGACCGGATGTTTCACCCGAAGTGTCGGCTAGGTCGGCTGCAGCCGGCGCAGTCGCCGTATCAGCCCCGCAGGCGGCAAGCGCCAGTATGACGACCCCTACGACTAACAATAATGCTGTACGCATTGCAGATTGCCTTTCTCCTTATTATTTTTGTCTGAATTGCCCAATCAAATCAACAGTCGGATCGGAGCGGCATTAACTCGCGGATAACTTCCGCAGCAGTCAACGCCAACGCAGCAGCCTTCGCTCGACAATCGTAACGGCCCCGTAGAGCAGCACGGCAATGGCGACCAGGGCAAAAATCGCTACAAAAACCAGCGGTGTATTAAAAAGCCCACGGGCTTGATTGATAAGAAAACCAAGCCCTTGGTCGGCTCCAACAAATTCTCCCACAACTGCCCCGATTACCGACAGCGTAACGCTGACCTTTAACCCGCCAAAAAGCACGGGCAAGGCCGCCGGAACCTCGAGCATAGTGAACGTTTGCCAGCGGCCGGCCCGTAACGAGCGCATCAGGTCGCGCAGATCTTCGTCAACCGAGCGAATGCCAACAATCGTGTTAATCAAGGCGGGAAAGAACACAATTAGCCCACAAACCAACACCTTGCTCAGGCTTCCCGACCCAAACCAGATTACCAAAAGGGGTGCAATTGCCACTACCGGCACCGATTGAGAAGCTACGACGTAGGGGGCCAGCAGCCGCTCTATCACCAGGTTTTTAGCGAGAACATAACCCAACACTGCTGCCGTCGTTAAACCTAAGATCAGCCCGGCAAATATTGAAAAAAGAGTTGCCTGGGCGTGATGCCACAGCGTGCCATTCATCATCGTTCGGTAGAACGTGGCTGCAACTTCGCTTACCGAAGGCAGGATAAATGTAGGATAATCGCCCAGCCAAATCACCAGTTCCCATAAAAACACAAACAGCCCCAGTGCGACCGGC
>JBFGLD010001302.1:0-2154 GCA_041576335.1 Anaerolineae bacterium
CACTGCCGCGGCCACGGCAAGCCCAACGTTGACTCCAACCGGCACGCCGGCTCCGGCAGAGACAGTAACCCAAACGCCGATCCCCACTGAGGCACCGGTTCCGACGTCGACCGACGCGGTAGCCACCGCTGCACCAACCGGCACGCCGGCGCCGGCAACGGAGTAGGGGGTTAGGGTTCAGGGATTAGGGATTGGGAGTCAGGAATCTCGCTACATATCACTTTGGTATGTCATCCTGAGGTGAAGCCGAAGGATCCCTAAAGCGGCGCACATACAGTCAAGGGCTTTGGCTAAAAATTCAGGACTATTATTATTTTTTGCCAAAGACCCGGCGATAACCACAAAGGTTCTAGGGATCCTTCACTCCGCTTCGCTGCGTTCAGGATGACATGACCGAAAGTTTCTTAAGATCCAACCAAGATTTCTAAAGTGATATGTGGCTAGATCTAGGGATTAGGGAACAGGGATCTAGGGATGGGGGATTTGGGGCAGTTTAAACAAATGTTTGAGGGATATGTCCTTCTGAGTGGTTCGTCGTCGAGAGCAAATGGCTTGGTCTTAGATCATCGCCGTTGGTCCGGCGTCTGATGGGCTCAAGCGAAGCATCGCAAGAGCGGTCGATCAACCGCTTGGCCTAAGAGCCTGATTTAAGAGTCGGAGTGACAGGACTGGCAGTGCTATAGCGTTGTAAGCATCGGTTAGTTTTGTTCATTATTTGGGTGATTTAGCCTCAGCACTGCCGGTCCTTGGTCCTAGTGAATACCTCTTCAGACAACCTGCAAGTGGCCAATAGAAAAGCGTGGTTAATCTTTTGGCCCAACACCCCAGCCGGTTAGCCACGCTCTCAGGGACACTTCACTCCGCTCCGCTGCTCTCCGCTTCGTTCAGTGTGACATGGCCATTCGTGGCGAATAAAATGTCAGGTCAGGATCATGTCGCGTCATATAATACCTCAGCTTGGTTCAACACCTCGTGTCGAAAAGCAGGGCTCAGAAATTGGGGCGTGTTTAAATCAACCGGACGGTTCAGCAAGATCGAAAGCTCATCTTGCATAGCAAAAAAAGCCAGCCCAGGGATGTGGTTAGCATCAAACTCGACCAGCACATCCAGGTCACTGGCCGGCGAAAAATCATCGCGCAAGGCCGAGCCAAACAAGGCCAACTTGCGAATATGGTGGCGCTGACAAAAGTCAATCAATTCTCGACGAGGTATAGCTTCAAGCAAAGTCTGGTTCATCATTATTTCTCTGCATCATCGAGGTTATTATACCATCGAAAGCGAACATCCAGAAGCCGGCGAGTAGTGGCAGGTGCGTCCCAGGAGGCATTCCGACGCAGAGCGTCGGAACGATAGTAAAAGTTGTTTAGCCCGTTAGGGCTTCGCCCTCTCAGCACGGGTCTTTAGGCCCGTGCAATCCGGCCGGCCGGTTTTCTAAAGGCTCATCATTCGGTGGCTCTCAAAACACCGCTTCGGCCCGTTCGGTCAGGGTCTGGCGCACGGCGGCAATATCCCGGCCCACAGCTTTGGTAGCCCGGTAGTAACAAAAACCGGCCGGAATCAAAAAAAGCTGAAACAGGGCCAGGCCCAGGGCAAAGTTGAGGGGTGGTGGATAATAGGCTTCCAAATAGGCAAAGGCGGCCCCGGTTAGGGCCGTACCCACGGCCAGGCCGACACCCAAGGCCACGGTCAGGAAACCGGCCACGGTGCCGCGATGCTCGGGTAGATTGGCGTCGGTAAATAGGGCGGTGCGGTTGGGCCGATCGAACGAGGTCAGGCCGACGGCAATCAACGAGACCAGAAAGATGCTCGCCACCCAGGGATTGAGAAAAATGCTGGTCACGACGGCCAGCATCAGGCTGATCAAGCCGGCCTGCTCGGGCAAATTCAGGTTGTAGAGGGGCATGAAAAAGACCACAATGTTGAAGGGAATAGCCCCCCAATTGCTGATCATTCCCAGGATGGCCCGGCCGCGGCTGTCACGGCGCTGCCAGCGATCGCCCAGGTAGCCGGCCAGGACGGCGAAGTAAAAACCCATTTGAAATAAGAGCGACAGCAGATTTCCGGAGATGGTAGCCGTTTCCAGGCCATAGCCATCGGCCTGAACCTTGGCAATAAATAAACGGGAGACCCAGACCAGGGAGCCGTAGCCTAAGG
>JBFGLD010001303.1:0-2144 GCA_041576335.1 Anaerolineae bacterium
GGCAGCCAGGCCCAGCCGGGCAGGACAAATGTCAGGCCCAGGGCCGCCCCCAGGCGCAGGGGATCCCAGCTTGATGGGCCTAACAAAATAGTGGCATTGCCAAGCAGCAATGCCACACTTAAGCCGATAACGGTATGATAGCGATTCATAATAAAATTAGTCGTACCTAACCCGTGATTTTCTTTCCCATGGAGCAAGAAGCCTTGAAATTAAAAGCTACTTTTGTTCCGGCTTGTCCGGGTTAGGCGCTTTCCTGGCTTCTCCCGTAGACTTCGTCCATCGCCTCCGTTAAATCTTCGATCTGGTAAATTTGCTCGGAAATTTCATCCTGAAGTTCGTGAACCCGGTCATCATCTTCCTGTTCTTTGCTGCCGACAAGCAAAAGTTGCGAGTAAATCGTGCCCAATGAGGAGATGGTGCTGTCGAGTTGATACGAGGCTTTTGCCATATTTCCCTGCAAATTTTCCAGGGTTTGCAGTTGGCGTTTTTTATCGGCGATGGTGCGGGCAAGCTGTTGTTGGACAGTGGGGTTGTTTTCGAGCTTAAGCCGGGCCTCATACTCCTTGATGCTCTTGGGTAAGGAATTCAAATCGCGCTCAATGATCGTGTTTTTCTCAAATTTGTCGAGCCGGGTGGCCAAATTATAAACCGCCTGGATCCAGTGGGTTACCTCCCGGCTGGTGCGTTCAAAACGCATGCGCAGAGCCTCGCTGGGGACGCGGCGGATCGTGTCATCGATTTGGGCCCAATACTCCAGGGCTTTGTTCAGTTTTTCAACCAGCGCCTTGTCCTTGATCTGATCGGGTTCAAAATTGACCTGCGGCTTGAGCATGTCGGCGATAGCCGCGGCGTGAGCGGTTTCATCACGGGCAGCCCGAAAGAAGAAGAGCACTTCAATCAGGAGCAAAAACAGCGCCCCCCCGACGACGGTACCAAGCACTGCCCCCAAACCAAGGCCGATAAACGGGAACAGGAGAATGGTCAGAAACCCGGTGATGAGGATGATCGCGGCGATAATCAGGGCGTTGCCGGTGCTAAACATCGAGGCCAAAATCGTGGCCCGGCGGATAGCCGGCTGTTGTCGCCAGTCGGAGCGCTGCTGCTTGTATTTCTCGATAACATTGTCAAGAATGGCTTTTTGGGCCCGTTTTTCCAGGTCTTTACGGATGGACATTAATAAAGTGACCACAGGCCGGTGACCCGTGGTTCGAATTCCTCTACGGTATTAAAGGTAACAAGTAACAAGGTCGCAAGGTCACAAAGGTACAAAAGTAAACCTCGATCTGTGACCCTGCGCCTCTGTTCCCTGCTCAGTTTTCTAAAGATCGCTTGCGGCTTCTTCTTCGGCTTCTTCTTCGTCCAGTATGCCTAACCGGCGGCGACGTTGGGCCAGTTGGCTTTTCAGCCGGTCTTTTTGCAGCACGTCGTCCATCTGATTGTTTAGCCGGTCGGCCCGCATTTCAACTTCGGCGTCAGCCCGGTCCAGTCTGGCCCGAATCTTGTCGGCTACGCGGGAGATGTCGGAGTCGCCTACCCCTTCCAGGGAGTCGAGCGATTTCATGCTCTTGGCTGCAATCTCTTTGCTCTTAGCCAGCTCCAGGAGACCCAACACGTGCTCGCGTTCCTGTTTGATGCTGCGCAGCCGAGACTCCAGCTTGAGCCTGGCGTCGGCCAACTTATCGGCTTCACGCTTCTGGTTGAGGTATTGCTGGCGATACTCTTCGGCCAAATCCGCCTTAGAGTTATATTGGCTTTG
This sequence comes from Anaerolineae bacterium, assembly GCA_041576335.1. Taxonomy (GTDB): domain Bacteria; phylum Chloroflexota; class Anaerolineae; order 4572-78; family J111; genus JANQQF01. Next base: position 1,757 of record JBFGLD010001303.1, read on the forward strand.
AGCGGCGATGGCCAGGTCTTCCTTACCTACCTCCAACAGCCGGTCAATATCTTCATCTAACGCTTCCGCTTCGGCCCGGAGGGTCTCATATTTGCGCTTGATGGTTTTGACCTGGCCTTTAACCGTGACCAGGGCGTCTTCAAGATCATCTAGGTTCTGTTCGGCCTGTCGTATATACTCATCCAGGACCGCAACCGAGTTGGCGTCAAGGGCGCGGTCGACCATGGAGTGCATGTTAGCCGATATAAGAGTCTGGACTTTTTGGAAAATTGATTGTGCCATAAGGCGGGCCTCCTTCAGGCGTGATTGTCTCGGAGTTTCGATTGTAGCATAGACGCTGTAGATACGCTACCTTGATTATACACAGGGTTCCTTTAATTTTCCAAAC
>JBFGLD010001304.1:0-2137 GCA_041576335.1 Anaerolineae bacterium
CGTACGTGTTGGCATACACTTGGGTAAACTTGGCCCCAAACAAAAAGATCCTGGCCGAGGCGTAAACCCATAGTAGAAAGACAATGAGAGAACCCGCCGCCCCATAAATCGAAGCCACTCCGCTGCGGGCCAGATATAACCAGATGAGGTAACCGCCCAACCAAAATAGCACTGCTGTGACCGCCGCGCCCGGCCACAGGTCGCGCCAGCGGACGTTTGAACGCGGTAGAAATTTGAAAATGGCGGCGAAGATTAACAGGTAGATTACAGGTGAAACCACCAGGCTTAATAGCCAGGCCAGCCACTGGAAGTTGGCCAGCAGGGCCTGGACCGGTATAAAGGGGATGGCGGTCGCCAAGACACTCAGCAGCAGGGCGCCTAACAGCAAAAAGCCTACCACCAGTACCGCCACCAGCGCCAGTAAACGGTCCATTAGGGTAACCAGGTAATTCTGGCGTACGTCCGCAGCTTGTGAACTCAATCCCCAGACGGTATTGAGTGAGACGCGCAGCTGCCAAAACATGGTTGAGGCAGCAAACAATAAAAACACAAAGCTTATCGCAGCCAGTATTCCACCTGTTGTGGGATCGGCATTGATTTTGAAGATGCTTTGGAGCAGGTTCGCCGCCGGCTCCCCGATAATGTCTGTAGCCATCGTCAAAATTTGGCTTTCGACGGCCGCTTGATCAAATACGAGCCCCGAAATAGCCACGGCAATGGTTACCAAAGGGGCTAAAGATAACAGGGTGTAAAAGGCCAGGGCGGCGGCTTGCACGGGGACTTCGTTGGGGTTTAAGCCCTCGGCGCTTGCCCTAAATAAATTAAAAATCTCTCGAAGTCTCACGGAACTTTGCGTCGTTAATTCGCTAGTGCATAAACGGGGCCAGCGGTTCAATATCGGGATCGTTTCCCCCAACCTGATTTGTACGCAGGACCCAGGCCGAGGCCCCGTGTTTGACAAATACCCGGGCAACTGCCCGGGTGGCAACGGCCGGCATGATTGTGCGCCAACTGACCAGGCCTCGCATCAAATTGCTAAACGTGCCCTCGTCAAGGTTGCTGCCCAGGTCTTCAATTTGATACTGCCAGTCTGCCCGGGCGGTGCCAAAGGGTAGCAGTTTACCTCTTAAGTCCTTGCCCAGTTTCAGCAGTCGCTCAAATCGTTCGGCCTGCTCAGGATTACGTTTCAACATGGCTCTCACCGGCGGATAGGATTTCAGGGTATCATCCCAACGCTTAATCGTGGCATACAGGGCCTGGTTCGAGTCCTGAGCACAATTGTTAGAGGCGGCCACATAAGTGCCACCGGTACCATCACCCGTCCGGTAGCGGGCGGTCATTATCTCCAGGGTCCTGGCCATCTCACCCAAAGCCGAGCGCTTGGTATTGGGAAAATCGTAGGGTTCGCTAAAGGCATCCAGTTTGAGCAAAATGTCGGCTGTTGGCCGAAAGCCCAAAAAGCCGAACTGCCGGTCGCCCATATAGCGCGACCAATGCAGCATCCCGGGGATCAGGCCGTCAATGTTGTTAGTATATACTTGATGGTACTCAATCTCAAAACGTAATTCATCGGACAGCGGTTCGTGGACGACCCGGGCCGTACCGTAAGAAAAATGGCCAAAGTAGATCCCCCCAATGCGGGCGTACGGTTCGCGTTTGTTGCCGCCAATGCCGCCATAGACTGAGACCAGCAGGGCTTCATCCCCCTCTTGCCATTCAGCCAGCGCCGCCTGGGTGTCTGCTGCCTGGCTCAGGAGAACAGAAGTGATCTTCCCCTTATGTGCGGCGGCGTTCTCCCAGACTCGTTCTTTGAGGTATTGGTCCGCTGCCTTTTTACCTAAGACAGTCTCCTGTGGCTGGAGGCGGAACAAGTCCCTCGGAGCCAGGGCTTGCACCACAAACACGCCGGCTTTATCCTGGGCCCCGTAGATGTACCAGCCGGTCGGGTTGTGTGGCGACTGGTCGATGTCTTGACTGGTAGATGGATATATATCGAACACGTTCGGCAAAATTTGAGGCAGCCGGACCACCTCCTCGGGCCCATCAAACTGCCCGCTTGCTCGGTTATAATGTGTTACCCGGTATTCATCACTGTCAGCCGGCACCGCGCCCAAGAATTTGACCAAACCGTAAAAGC
>JBFGLD010001305.1:0-2127 GCA_041576335.1 Anaerolineae bacterium
GGGCGCGAGAGAACACAATGCCGATGGAGCCGGCTGCCCCGGTAACAGCCTCGCAGGCTTCGGCTTCTACCGGTCGAATGCACCGAAATGTAACCCAACCAATGCCGCCAGAGGCTCGTGCCGGCAGCGCCGCTCGGGCTCGCACGGCTCCTATACCCGTCCAACCTGATACCAAAGAAGTTAAGGCTATTCCAAAGGTAGAGGCGCCGCCCGCAGAACCGGCGAAATCCGGCTATACATTCGGTGATATTTTGCGATCGTTCCCGAGTACAATTTGGACTTTTGTCGGGGGCATGGTTGTATTATTTATTTTTGCCGTTCTTATCCTTGCTTTTTGGATTGGCATCCAGGGTGATGAAACCGGGCAGACTAATTTGGCTGCCGCAAATCTGCCCACACCCACCCTCGCTGCCGCTCCACCTAATGCTACCCCAACGCCCGGTCCAACTGCAACGACGCCGCCGCAACCTTTGGCGACGTCGGGGCCGGCCGATCTGACAATTTTTAGCAGTAAATCGCTTGATCTGACCCTCGAATATCCCGAAGATTGGCGTGTGCGAGAAGACGACTTAATTGCCGTATTTTCGCCCTCCAACGACGGACTCGATCCTGAGAAGTTAGAAGATGCTGCATTTTGGGTCAGCAAATTGGAAGAAGAAGATGTATCTATTTCAGATCTGTTAGTTGACGTTTTGGCAAATTTCCCGGCGGATGCTGAAACCCTAAATGAGGGGACGATAAGCATTGCCTCGCGCACCTGGACATCGGCTCAAATTCGGTTTGATGATGAGAACCTGGGTGGCCAGGGAATCGCGACCCTGGCTGTTACAAATAAGGAGGGTGTCGGCTATTCCCTCGTTGCGGTGGCAGGAGCCGAAACGTGGAATTCGATTCAACCTACCTATCAAGAGATGATTAACAGCTTTCGTTTTGGAGCCGAGTCTACAGCAGTCGCTGCGGCCACCGGCGAAGCCGACCCAGATCAAGCTGAATCCTCTGCTACAGATGAGGATGAGACTAATGGGGCCATAGCGGGCACCAAAAAATCCACTCCGGCCAGTAAAAGAACGCCATCTCCCACCCCGACACCAACCGTGGAGGCCACACCTGTGACCTATGCGATTAAACAAGGTGATACACTTTTAGCAATCGCAGCGGAGTTCGGGATCGATGCGGATTTGCTGGCCGATGAAAACGGTATTGACAATCCGAATGCTTTGCGGCTGGGGCAGGAGTTGGTGATTCCCTTTACTGCGGAGGAGTTAGCGGCTTACAATGCGCGGAATAGTTCGACCAATACCCGTAGTGTGGCTAAAGATGATCAAGAGGACGAAACTGCTGTCACTGACGCTGAGACCGGTAATACGGCAGATACCGCGCCCTCCCAGGCAGCCAGCTCTGCCGAGACGTCGCCTGCGGAGTCTACTACTGTGGCAGCGACGATTGGAGGTCGCATCGCCTACCCCGCATTTAATCCCGGAACCAATGTGTATGATTTGTGGATCGTTGATGTTGCGTCCGGTGAGCAAAACCTCATCGTAGGTGAGGCAAGCCAACCTGCCTTTAACCGTGATGGTAGTCTGTTAGCCTACCGTTCGTGGAGTTTAGCCAGCCGGGGTATTTTCTTTAGAGATTTTGTTGGAGGTCGAGGCGGGCAGGTAACCCGTTTCGTTGAGGACGGGCTGCCAACCTGGTCTCCTGATGGATTTTCGTTTTCATTTGCCTCGAGGCGTGAAGGTGACCGGGTACCACGCATTTATCGAGGAGACCAGTTAGCCCAGGGTGATTTCTCAATTGGTTTCCAAGGGGAATATCCGGCGACACTTCCCGATGGTAGAATAGTGGCCAAAGGGTGCTCGCCGGCAGGCGACTGCGGATTTTACATCATGGGCGCCAATGGTGGCGGCGAAACCAAAATTAGTGGTGAACCCGGCGATACAGCACCGGCCGCGTCGCCCGACGGCAGCAAGATTGCCTTTATGTCGGCCAGCCGGGGGGCCACAAACTGGGAAATTTGGGTGATGAACGCTGACGGTTCTAATCCAAGACGTCTCACCGAAAACGGAAGCAACGACGGGTTACCTACATGGTCTCCTGACGGCAGCAGCGTCGCTTACGTTTCCGACC
>JBFGLD010001306.1:0-2117 GCA_041576335.1 Anaerolineae bacterium
CATAGAGGCACTACAGTGATAGTGCCTCTACTTTTTTTATTAAGCCGCAGACCAGACCTTAAGTAATGCGCCACAAATTTGGCCTGCTGTTGAGTCCCCTCCGTAAGGGGTTTGTTCTAAATTTTTGGAAAAGACTGGCCCAGTCTGGATTTCTGAAACTCGCCTAGAAACTGGGATGCACCCCTCCGTAAAGACGGTTTTGACATCGACATAGAGCTTTGCTATACTGCATACTCCCAACGGTACACAAATAGTCCGCGACAATTAGTCAATATGGAGGAGAGTACGCAGACATGAAAAAAGTGCTTTTTATTTTGTTGTTAGCTTTGTCAATAATTCTGGTGGCCTGCGGCCCGCCTGACCAGGCTCCCGGTGGAGGCGAGGCTGCCGGTGGCGGTGCTAGCCAAGCCGCTGCGACCCCCACGGCGGTTGTCTTAGCCACACCCACGCCGAAGCCTGCTCCCCCGACGCCAACGTCCCGGCCTTCCCCAACCCCGGCCCAATTGGAGTCGGCGCCCACCGCTGAGGGTGAAACAGCCGAAGCTGAAGCTGAGCCGCCCGCCCCGGCTTTTGAAGAAGACATGGTCCAAATACCGGCCGGTCCTTTTACTATGGGTCAAGACGGCAGTAAGCCCAAGAACGGCCCGGCTCACAGCGTCGATTTGCCTGCTTTTGAAATTGATCGGTTCGAAGTGACCAATGACGATTTTGCTCGCTTTATTGAAGAGACAGGTTATGTGACTTATGCCGAAGAAAACAGCAGCAAGAACTGGCGTGACGTATCCCAAAATAAAGGGAACCATCCGGTGGTTTATGTAACTTGGGATGATGCCGTGGCTTTTTGCGAGTGGCGTGGCGCCAGATTGCCTGCAGAAGCCGAGTGGGAAAAAGCTGCTCGTGGAGATGACGGGCGTGTCTTCCCCTGGGGCGATGAGTTTCCCGGTGACGATCAGGTAGCTGAATTTGGAAACTTCTACGAAACCGGTTTGCGGAGTACTTTCCCGGTGGGTGCCTTCGAGAAAGGTAGTAGCTCCTACGGAGTTCACGATATGGCCGGCAACGTTCGAGAATGGACGGCCGATTATTTCTTGGCTTACCCGGGTGCTGCTGCAGATGCCGACCCCTTCTTTGGGGAAGAGAATCGAGTCAACCGGGGCGGCGGTTGGTTTGACGGGCAAGACGGAGAACTGGTTACCACTTACAACCGCAATGCCGGTCCGCCAGGCACCAGTGCCAACGACGACATCGGCTTCCGCTGTGCTCGAGATGCCCAATAGGCTGTCGACAACCACCGGCAAGCGGGCCTGCTAAATACGCCGCATCTTGCTTCTTGAACGCAGAGCTCTTGGCCGGTCCCGTCGAGCTGATGAAAGCCCTATCGTGAACGGGACGAACGGTCTCAGGGCGAAGCCTGGCCAGCTCAGGGAGACCTCTGCGGCCCGGGGGTATTGCTAAGAAAATGCATTTAGGCCGCGGATGTGGGCCTTAGCATCCCCAATTCCCTGATTTTCTACTTTGACGGAACGATACCAGCTCACGATGGATCAAATAAACCAACGATTTTGTTAAGGCACCCAGCTTGGATTTTACTGGGTGCTTTTTAATTCTCTAGATTTTTCATAAAATGGTTGGAAATATTCACACAATCATATGGCAAAGACTATTATCAGTATAAATTTTTTGGTTACCATTCTCCTGATCCTCCCTATTGCAGCCCAATGTCAACCCGCCGAACAGGTCATAGACCGGTCAACCAGCCCGGCACCGTCCCCCACTATTCGACTCATTCCCCCCATTCAACCAGGGGACGGATCCGACCTTATCGATAAGCTTCTCGAGCGCGGCTTTATCCGAGTCGGTATTTGGGTGTGGCCCTCGGTAGAATTTTCTCCACCCGCTTTTAGAGGTGTTTCTAACGCGGCCACCGGAGGCGCGCTGAATGGCTTTGAAGTTGACATTGCGCATTTAATAGCCGACGGACTCGGACTCGAATTGGAACTGGTCGAAGCGTATCCGCCAGCTATCATAAGTGGCGACTGGCAAGGTCAGTGGGATATTGCCCTGGCTTCGCTTGTACCTTTTGACCAGACCTCCAAAGTAACCTTTTCCCGGCCTTA
>JBFGLD010001307.1:0-2115 GCA_041576335.1 Anaerolineae bacterium
ACCCTCAGCTCGGCGAATATCTAATAAGCCGTCGAGGGCGGCTATCCCGGCCGAGTCGTAGCCGCGATATTCTAACTTCTTTAAACCCTCCAACACGATGCCAGGGGCTTCTTTCATGCCCACATAGCCAACAATACCACACATTGTACTGGTCTCCTTATGTTGTTACCTTAATATCGGAGCTTCTCATCTCAATTCAAGGACTTCTAAATATGATCGGCTTTTCAGCCAATGACTGACTGTGCTGGTAACCGCCGTGCTCCCAAAATTCGTCGCCGTGATCAACCGATAGGATAACCACCGTACGGCATCTAACTCAGCTAGTAGTCGCCTGAAATAGACGTCGGTGTAGGCAATCTCGCCATGGTAAGCTCGATGATAGCAGCTTTGGCTTTCGGGTGCAAGCATGCCCGCCCCATTTAAACAGCGCTTCGCAGGTCAATTGTAGACCGCCACCCGCGGCCGAGAGCCAGCAGATTGAGACGCCAGATACGGTTAGAACCGTATTTTATGGTAAAATTAAACATATAACCGGAATCTAGCCAGTTCTTGATGCGAAATCGCCGGATATAAGCAATAAACGATTGATGCGAATACTTTTCATTAGCCCCTATGTACCATCGAAAATTCGGGTGCGTCCCTATAATTGGATCAAGCATCTAGCGGCGCACGGGCACGAGATTACCCTATTGAATTTGGTCGCTGGCCCGGATGACGAGTCTGCCCTGCCCGAAATGAAAGCCATCTGCGCGCAGGTGCGGGTTGCCCATCTTCCCCGCTGGCGGCCGGCTTGGAACTGCCTGCGCGCTGTGCCCAGCCGTGCACCGCTGCAACTCGTCTATAGCCAGCTTCCGGCCATGGAGCGGCTGATTCGTCAGGCCATAACTGAGAGCCAATTTGACGTCGCCCATATCGAGCATCTACGAGCCGCCTGTTTTGCTACGGCCCTGCGCGGATTACCGTTGATTTATGATGCCGTTGATAGTATCAGTTTGCTGTTTAAGCGCACCCTCCAAACGAGTCCGCGCTGGACAAGCCGGCTCTTAGCCCGTCTGGATTTAAAGCGGACCCAAGCCTTCGAGGGACAGGTCCTCCAACGCTTTAGGCGTGTTTTGGTTACCTCCCCCGAAGACGCCAACACGTTCCGCCAACTTGCCGGCCCTAAAGCAGACTTGGCCAGGTTAAAAATATTGCCAAACGGAGTAGATCTTAATTATTTCTCTCCGAATGACCAGCTTCGCGAGCCTAATGTGCTGCTATTTAGTGGAAAGATGAGTTACCATGCCAATGTAGCGACAGCCTTGTACTTGCACCAAGAGATATTGCCGCTAATCTGGCAAAAACGCCCGGAGGTGCAGCTGTGGATTGTAGGCAATGACCCGATTGGCCCCATTCGCTCGCTCGCTGCCGACAGCCGCATCACCGTGACGGGGTTTGTGCCTGATCTCCGGCCATACCTGCGCCAGGCAACGATTTCGGTCAGCCCGCTGCGTTACAGCGTGGGGATTCAAAACAAAGTCTTGGAAGCAATGGCCTGTGGCCTACCGGTGGTGACGACTCCCCAAGGCTGCAAAGCTCTGTCAACCGATATTGGTCACCACCTGCTGGCAGCCGATACACCGGCCGCGTTTGCCAGACAAGTTTTGACTCTGCTCGACTCGCCCCAGATGCGCAACAGCCTGGCCGATGCAGGTCGTCGCTACGTGGAAACGCATCACAATTGGTATAAGCACGCGAGTCGCCTGGCCGAGATTTATCAGGAAGCAGTTGCGGAGCACCGAAATTAGGCCTGAAGAGAATTAACCCGTGCCCCACTTTTGATCTGCAAATAGGTTTCGATCGTAGCGATCAAATTATCACAGCCGTGGAGACCATTAATTTGTCGACTGATTATTGGTTTGTCGAGATATCAGTATAATTTCGTAATCTGACGACGGGCATAGAGCGGCTACGAGCAAATAGAAAGTAAGGCTAAACTTAGGTTTACGCGATCATGCTTTCAGATCAAAGGTTATTTCAGGCTCATAGCCGACAGAGTCGGCACACGTCTCAAGCGAGGCTCTCTAGTCAACTAGGGGCGCAAATTTCGATCTGCACGTCTAAAGTTGATCTTTC
>JBFGLD010001308.1:0-2115 GCA_041576335.1 Anaerolineae bacterium
CATTACAGCCTGCCCGCAGCCGTCCGCACGGTAAGTATCATCGTCAGCGACAGTCAGGGCAAAGAGATATTTAATGATGAACTGCCGCTGAGCGAGATGGGCACGATTAACGGCTCGTTTGATGTGGCGGAAAATGCGGCGCTGGGTTTCTATTCAATTCAGGCGACGTATGATCAGGATAATTTTTTCTATGATGATTTCCAGGTGGCTGCCTATCGCAAGCCGGAATTTTTGGTGGAAGTAACGACCGACAAGTCAGAATATGCCCAGGGTGACGCGGTCAAAGTGACCGCCTCGGCCCAATTTTTCTTCGGCGGTCCGGTTTCGAAAGCCCAGGTGCGTTGGACTTTGCTTTCGGACGATTTTTTCTTTCGCTACCAGGGAAAAGGCTTTTATGATTTTGCCGATTATGACTTCAGCCGGCGCGAAATTAACAACTTCGTCACCGGTTTCGGCGAGAGGATTGCCGAAGGCGAAGGTTTGACCGACGAGGACGGGCGCTTTACCTTCGAAGTAGAAGCCGACATCGCCGAGAAGATCACCAGCCAGAGCTTCACCTTTGATGTGGTCATTACCGACATCAACAATCAAGAAGTGGCCGGCCAGGCCGAAGCGGTTGTTCACAAGGGACTCGTTTACGTGGGTCTGCGTCCGGAACGATACGTGGGCCAGGTGGGCCAGGAGAGTTCGGTGAACGTGCTCGTCGTTGATTGGGATAGCCGGCCGGTGGCCAACCAGCAGGTACAGGTTGTCTTTGCCGAGCATAACTGGTACAGCGTCCAGCGCCAGTATGAGGATGGTTCATTCTACTGGGAAAGCGTTGTCGAGAGCGTGCCGGTCTTTTCCACGACCGTTACCTCCGACCAAAGTGGTTTTGGCGTCGCCGATTTTGTTCCGGAGAAGGGCGGCATTTTTAAGGTTACCGCCACGGCAACCGACCGCGCCGGCAATGAGGTCCGCTCGTCGACCTTTACTTGGGTCAGCGGGAATGAATACGTTAACTGGCGGCAAGAGAATAACGATCGGATCGACCTGGTCGCCGACCAGCGCGAGTACATCGTCGGTGACGTGGCGACTATTTTGGTGCCCCATCCCTACAGCGGCACCGTCCGGGCCCTGGTTACCCTGGAGCGAGGCCACGTTTACGATCACTTTGTCACCGAGCTTGAAACCAACAGCGAGCAGCTCAAAATCCCAATTACCGAAGATCTGGTGCCAAATATGTACGTTTCGGTCGTTGTGGTCAAGGGGATCGACGAAGCCAATCCGCTGCCCAGCTTCAAGGTTGGCTACGCCAATCTACCGATCAATACGGCCAGCAAAGAACTGCAGATTACCCTGACTCCTAACAAATCGTCCGAAGAGACGTACCAGCCTGGGGAGACCGTGGAATACTTTGTGAACGTCGTCGATAATGTGGGGGATCCGGTCGAGAGCGAACTGTCGCTGGCGTTGGTTGACAAAGCGGTCTTGTCGCTGGCTCCGGAGCCGCCGGGCCAAATGGCGGCGACCTTCTGGCGAAATCGAGGCCTGGGGGTACAGACCGGGGCCGGCCTGAGCCTGGCCATCGACCGGATCAATCTGGCTATCGCCCCGGAAGCCAAGGGTGGTGGCGGCGGTTTTGACGAAGGCTTTGGTGTTATTCGGGGTGACTTTAAAGATACGGCCCTGTGGCTGGCCGATTTCCTGACCGATGAGAAGGGCGAAGGTGTCATCGAAACTACCCTGCCCGACAACCTGACTACATGGACCCTAACCGGCAAAGGGGTTAGCGGGGCTGATACGCTGGTGGGTGAGGCAACCGTCGACATCGTCAGCACCAAGCCGCTGCTGGTCCGGCCCGTTGCCCCGCGCTTCTTCGTGGTTGGCGATGAGGCACGTATGGGAATGATTGTTCAAAATAACAGCGAGCAACGGCTTGACCTCGAGGCTCGCTTCGAGGCGGAGGGATTGACGGTCGAACCGGTGGCTTCGGCTGATCTAAGCGTTAAACCGGGCGAGCGGGTCAAGGTTGAATATAATGTCTCTGTTGAGGACGTTGCATTGGCTAAGCTCACGATGGGGGCTAAAAGCGTCGACGGTTCGCAAAGCGATGCGCTTACGTTTGAATTGCCC
>JBFGLD010001309.1:0-2111 GCA_041576335.1 Anaerolineae bacterium
GAAGGAAGTGATCCAGGCGTTGGAAAGCAAACAGATTCTGACCGTGGCGGAGATGGAGGGCTTTTTGGAAAATGGCGGCATGATCAACCTCTATGTGGAGCAGACACTCAAATTCGACATCAATCTGCGGGCGGCTGAAGCAGCCGGCTTGTCTCTGAGCGACCCGGCCGCGTTTGAAGCGATTGCCGGGCTGGGCGTTGCCGCCCAGGTTGAGGGGCACCAGGTATTGCTTGGCAGTCTGCGGTTGATGGAGCAAAAACGGGTCAAGCTCAATGGCCTGGCAGAAAACGCGGAGCAGCTGCAAAACCGGGCCAACACAGCTATGTGGGTGGCCGTCGACGGTCAAGCCGTGGCGGTGATTGGTATCGCCGACACGCTTAAAGAGGGGTCAGCCGAGGCGATAGCCGCGCTTGAGGCGCTGAATATGCAGATAATTATGCTGACCGGCGACAATCCGACCACGGCCAAGGCCATCGCCGCCGCGTCCGGAATTGATCGTGTTCTGGCCGAAGTGCTACCACAGGATAAATCGGCCCATATCGCTCAGCTTCAAAAAGAGGGGCTCAAAGTGGCGATGGTCGGCGACGGAATTAATGACGCCCCGGCTCTGGCTCAAGCCGATGTGGGCATAGCCATCGGCACCGGGACCGATGTCGCCATGGAAGCCGCCGGGATTACCCTCATCAGCGGGGATTTGCGAGGCGTCGCCCGGGCTATGCGCCTCAGCCGGGCCACCATGCGCACCATCAAGCAGAATCTGTTTTGGGCTTTTGCCTACAACATCTTGCTGATCCCCATCGCCGCCGGAGGCTTAACCTTATTGTTGCCCGATTTGCCGGTTTACTTGCGCCAGTTACATCCCGTGGCAGCGGCTTCTGCCATGGCCTTTAGTTCGGTAACGGTGGTTGCTAATAGTCTGCGCCTGCGCCATGCCAAGGTCGTGGATTGAGGGGCGTATTAGGACGGCAACAAGGATGAAAATCAGGGGTTAGGGATCAGGAGTTAGGGATTAGTTTTTTCGCTAATCCCTAATCCCTTGACTTTATTTTCAGGGGAGTCATCACGAACCAACGGTACGCCACCGGTAACGAAATATCTGACTACCGGCTGCTGACGACTGACTACTGTATTTACGAGGGAGAAAAATGGGTATTTTAGACAGCCTAAAAAAAGCCTTCATGGGCGAACAGAAATCGCAGCATGACCATCACGACCCCCTCGCTCACCAACCGCAGGTAGACCCAAAGCAATCTTATATCGCCGGCCTCGAAGCGGATCGCGCTTTGAAAGACCGGTACTTCCGGCAAGATCCTCACAGTCCGATCCAAAACCGGCCGAACTTTGCCGGATTGGATTACTATCCACCCGATCGGGCCTTTCGGTACCTGCTGCCCCTGCAGCCGGCAGAAAACCCGGAAACGCTCCAGCTTCAGACCAATACCGGCGACGAACAGACGTATTACCGCATTGGCACCATCGAATTTGAGGTCGAGGGTCAGCCGGCCAGATTGGCTGTTTATGAATCTGCCGAGCACGGCGGGCTCTTTCTGCCTTTCCGCGATGCCACCAGCGGCCGCGAAACCTACGGCGCGGGTCGTTATCTGGAACCCCACGACCTCGGCGACGGCAACCTGTTAGTTGACTTCAATCTAAGTTATAACCCCTTCTGCGCCTACTCCGACGATTATTCCTGTCCTTTACCCCCTTTTGAAAACACCGTAGGGTTCCCAATTCGCGCTGGGGAGAAGGATTACAAGAAATAGACTTGTCGGCTACATAACTAATCGATCAGTTTCCTCAGCTTAGAACTGCTGAATTACAGGCGGCGCCAGTACTCTTTGACCCGCTGGCGACGGTCGAAACAAAAGGCCAATTAATAGCTAAAGCCGCAGCGCAAGAGTTAATTTAATGTAATTCCCGAAGGATTGATCCCTTGTTATCCAAGAGCTTTATCCTTCGGCACCGTCGTCGGCAGCCGCAGCTCCGAGGGTCGCTGCACCTGGCAGCGCTACTGGGCCAATGCGGTCGATGTACCCGGCCCGGCCACCGAGGTCCTGGGCAAGGTGGCTCGTGAAACCAACACCTATCTCGCCGTCGGCGTGATTGAGCGA
>JBFGLD010001310.1:0-2111 GCA_041576335.1 Anaerolineae bacterium
GCTGAGCTACCCTCGAGCCTGGCGAACCTGGCTTATATTTGCCGTGAGCGGGCTGGCAATTATGCTGGCCTTTGCTCCATTGGCTATGGCCACCTGGCGTTTCTCCGGCGAAGCTGCCCCCGGCGATCCGTTTACCGACTTTGGGCGGCGCGCTTGGTGGCTGCTGCAGGCCTTTACCGTGTGGAAAGCCCCGCTGTCGCCAACACTGAGCCGGGTTATACCGGCCGGCATCACTCTGTTTGCTTTGGCCGCTTTCATTCCAAAAAGATACTTGCGAAGCACCACATCCCGGGTCTCGCGCCCTACGTCTCAGGCAGTCTCAAATTCCCTCCTGCTGGTCACGCTGCTTTTGGTCACCCCCGTCCTCATCGCCACCCTGCTTCTATTTCGCAATTACCTGGCTTTTTTTGGAGAGCGGTATTTTATTGTCATGGTGCCGTGGCTGCTGCTGCTTGCAGCCGCCGGAGCAGACAACCTGGGCCGGTTGGCTGTGACACACTTCGCCGGACAGGGCAGGCCGACCACTGACTACGTGCTCCCCCCCGTGATTTATTTCTTGAAGTCCATCCGCTACGTTCCAGCGCTCCTCCTGCTCGTTATGACTATGCTGCCCATTCCCGGTCAGTGGAGCATTCCGGCCGCCAAAGAGTTTTGGCGGCAGAGCGTCGCCTTTCTGGCCAACCACGCGGCCCCTGACCATGGTATCCTGATCCATCCGGACTGGGTCCGCTTCCCGTTCCAGTTTTACTTCCAAGGCCCGGGCCAAACGTATGCGGCCTACAGCGGCGTGACACCGACTACAAATCTCGATGGCCCGCTGCAAGGCGTTGTAAGCGGTCATCCGGTTGTTTGGCTGATTCAATCCCACCTGGACGGGCCTGATCCGGATCGCCTGGTTGAGCAGTGGTTTGCCGCCCGCTACCCTCTGATTACGGAGCTATACCCACCCGGTATCGCCCTAAAAGGTTATGCACTGCGCTACCAATTAGACGCGCTGCCGTCTGAAGCCAGGCCGACCGATATCGAATTTCATAACGGCATGCAGCTTATTGGCTACCAGGCCGACAGCGCAGCCTCGGCCGCGGATGTACTATTCCATCCCCCTTCGGGGTGGGTCCACGTTACCCTTTTTTGGACAGCTGTCCGGCCTATTACCGCCCCGGCCCAGCCCTTTGTTCAACTGGTCGGGCCGGCGGGCGTGTGGGGCGTCAGCCTGGACCGGGCCGGCGACGCTCTGGAACTCTACCCACCCTCACGCTGGCCCTCGTCCCCAAACGAACGAAGGATAATTCGCCACGATCTGGACGTCAATCTAAACCCGGAGACCCCGGCCGGGGTATACCAACTGGTCGTGGGCTTGGAGGGATCTGAAGAGCAGCACTTTTTGAGCGCGGTAGAGATTAGATAACGAATACCATCGTTTTTTGTTGATTTTCCTACGTGGGGTAGAATTAGGAACGGACCTGGCGGATTAAAAAAAGCCGCTCCGGCGAAATTATTTGTTGCCATGTGGGCTAACCTAATCAAGGAAAGTTAAATCGCCCAACCGAGTGTTCTGAACGATTAAGCTATGAAAACTTGTCTTAGGCTGAAAAACCTTTTCCGGCTGGCATTAGCGATCAGCACGTTATACATTCTAGCCATCGTTCTCGCCCTGCTGAGTGCCTGCGCTACGGGGCCGGTGTTGTCGAACGTACGGGTTAATCCGACCACCATTTCACCCAACGCCGACGGGTTAACCGATGTAACCCGCATCAACTACCGATTGGCGCGTTCAGCCAATCTGTCAATCTATTTGGTTGATAAGGCAGGACAGAGACATTATTTCAGGGACAGTCGCCGCCGTTCGGAGGGCGATTATGGAGTCGATTTTGGGGGCGTGATCAATGGGGCTATGCTGTCAAATGGAGTCTACACCTGGGTGGTCGAAGCCGTCGCCGATGATGGACACACGGCCAGCGAGCAAGGCAGGCTGACCATCGAAAATGCCGACACGGATAAGCCTGAGCTACAGGGGTTTAGCGTTTATCCTAAAATTTTTACGCCCAACCAAGATGGCATCGACGACCGAGTCGACATCAACTACTATTTGACCAAAGAGTCGGAGGTAA
>JBFGLD010001311.1:0-2108 GCA_041576335.1 Anaerolineae bacterium
GGTGAAGGTTATATTAATCTTTAATAAATAATAGAAAAACAACAAGAGGTTTACCCATGAGTGACCAGGAAAAAACCCTGTATATGACTATCCTCATGACCCCGGACATGGCCAATTCGACAAAAGCAAAGCGCGCGATGGAAAAGATGTCGTCGGGATCAAGTTTTTGGACCAGCGCGTACATCAGCCCGCGCCACGACCAAAAAGAGCCTGCCAGCGTGGCCCGGCGCTGGGTTCGTCCCCGCAATGCGCGCTGAAAAGCGTGTGAATGGGCCGTAGCCAACCCCGGCATCAGGATGCGGTTACCCTGACGATAAACGGAAGGCGTAATTTGTGTCATCATTTGGTTCCCCTCTTCTATCAATGTTATGGCCGGACAGCGGTAAGGCAGGCCAAACCTAAAGCCATCACCGCCTTAAGAGTCACTTACCATTGGAACAGCACCTGCTCCGCACTGAAACCTGGCCCCAAGGCCAGCATGACCCCGTAGTCAGCTGTAGGTCGCTGCACTTCCAAAAACTTCTCCAGCACGAATAGGACCGAGGCACTGGACATATTGCCATAATTCTTAAGAATTTCATAAGCCGGCGCCAGGTGATCTTCCTCAAGATCAAGGCTTGCGAGATAGGCGGCCAGCACTTTCGCGCCCCCGGGATGAACCACGTAATGGCGTAATCCCGCCAATTGAATTCCCCAGGCCTCGCAGGCTTGCGCCAGTAACGCCGGCAAATGCCGGCGCACGATTGTCGGAATATGCCGGGAAAATCGAACCTTTAAGCCGGTCTGAACTACATCCCAGCCCATAACGTCGGCCGAGTCTTCGAACAGGGTGCTGTAGCTGCCCAACACTGCCGGACCGTCCCCCGCCATGTGCAAAACTGCCGCAGCCGCCCCATCGCCGAAGAGGCTGGCGGCGATCAGATTTGATTTACTGCGATCGTTATGCTGGAAGGTCAGCGAACAAAGCTCAACTGCGACCAGCAGCACCGCTTGTTGGGGTGCAAGCCGGGCCATCTCCGCGGCGCGGGCTATCCCGGCCACGCCGCCGGCACAGCCCAGACCCCAAATGGGCAGCCGGTGAGTATGGGGCGACATGCCCAGTTCTTGGATCAGCTTGGCATCCAGGCTGGGCGTGGCCAGGCCGGTGGTCGATACAAACAGTACCATGCCTACCTCAGCCGGCTGCACGGCTGCACGTTCCAGCGCCTGTGAGGCAGCCTGCAGCGAAAGATTGAAGGCCATCTGCTCGTACAGCGCGTTCGTTTCGGGAAAGGCGTGAGGCTGGGCGTACCACGCCGGCGGCTGTGACAAGTAGCGGCGTCGAATTTGGGTGTTGTCGAACACCGGCAGCAGTCTTTCCAGGTTTTTGAAATCATTTTCAAAAAGGGAAGCGGCAAAGGCCTTTGCTTCGGACTGGGCTACGCTGTACGGGGGCACAGCCGTAGCGACCGCGCGGATCCGGGGGGCGGGTTTTTTATTCATGAAATTCCATTTCTTGATCTTAAAATTCCTGCTAATTGTAACATGGTGTGCGCCGCCTTACAATCAAGACGGGGCTGCGGCAGGGCAATAGCAAAGTCCGTCAGTTCATACTAAACTGGACCAGTTTCCCTGTTCAAACCTTGATTTTGACAGAATCTATTTAGTGCGTCTCTTTTGCCTCCAGTTTGATACTTGACTTATTTTCTTGAGTATGCTTTGCAGCAGCCGTGGACCCGGGGGGTGCGTCCAGAATTTTGGGCGAAATAGGTGACGGTCACTTCTAAGCAGATTTCCGGAAGGCGTTTCGCCAGGTTGCGAGTCTGTTTCGGAGGCGTTGTTCAGCCTATTGACAGGCGAGGTTAAGCTTGCTAGACTGTGCTTGAAGAAACGCTGATCGACGTGCGGGCTTGACTACGATCGTGTCGATTTACTTCGAGGTAGGCTAGACCGGCCACGTCCTTGATCGGTGGGACTTGAGCCTATGTTACTTAACGCACTGCAAAGACGTTCCGAGAAAACTCCGGGGAATCATGGAGGCAAATGTTATGATCGAGTTGTACCGTCTCGGCGACTACCCAACTTGTGACGATATCGAAGCCACGCTGGCAGAGCTGGTCGTCGCTCAC
>JBFGLD010001312.1:0-2108 GCA_041576335.1 Anaerolineae bacterium
GCGAGGCCACGGCAATGTGACCGGTATTGACAGTGTGCTGGCCTGGCAAACTGGTTATCCCTTCGGGGTGAATTTTAGCCGCGGCTACCCACGTTTTAATCCGGGTGAGTTCACGGCTGTTGATCTCCTCAGCCGGGCAGAGGCCGATATGGCTCTGGTCATCGCCTCAGATCCGGTAGCGGTCTTTCCCAGGGTAGCCATAGAGCACCTGGGCAAGATTCCAATAGTGGTATTGGATACCCATGAAACCGAAACGACCAAATTGGCCAAGGTTGCTTTCACTACCGCGACGACAGGTATTAGCGCCGAAGGGACGCTTTACCGGATGGATGGAATTCCCCTTCTTGCCCGCCAAGTTTTACCTTCGACCTACCCCAATGACGAGGAGGTATTGCGCCGGCTGTTGGAACGGATTGCCCAGTTACAGGTGGCGGCTTGAGGTTGACTAGCTGCCTGATCAGTTGCGGCTGGTTCCGGCTCAAGGAAGGCTCAAGAATAAAAATATGGGGGATACCCTCTCGCAAAGCATCCGGCTCTGCGGGGCAAATCCCCGGCCTACGGCTATTTAGAGATGCGACAGTGTCTATCGGGACGACAACGATACCCACTGGGCACAGGTAATGAAAATCAGGAACACAGAGAACGCGGAGAAGGCACAGAGATACACTAAGCTCTTTTATTTTTTGCTCTTTGTTTCTCTATGATAGCTCTGTGTAACTCCGTGTAACTTCATTTTCACAGGAGATAAAAATGCTCAGGATTATTAATGGTGAAGTTTACGACCCTCTCAACGGGGTCAACGGCGAGTTGCAAGACATATGTGTGGCAAATGGAAAGATCGTAGCCCAGGTTGGGCCGGATAGCGAGGTGATTGATGCCACGGGTATGATTATCATGCCGGGCGGCGTCGAGTTTCACGCACACGTGGCAGGTCCCAAAGTAAATGCCGGCCGCAAAATGCGGCCCGAGGACCACCGCCAGCTTGTTATTCCTCGGACCTCGATCACTCGTTCGGGTACCGGCCATACGGTTCCGTCCACGTTTGCCACCGGCTACCACTTCGCCCAACTGGGTTACACGACTCTTATGGAGGCGGCCGGGCCGCCTTTGGCTGCCCGGCACGTCCACGAAGAACTCAACGATATTCCTATCCTTGACAAGGCCTTCTTCGTTATGATGGGCAACAATTACTTTGTAATGAAGTTCATCGCCGAAAACGAATTCTCCAAGCTCAAAGATTACGTGGCCTGGCTGTTGGCGGCAACAGGTGGCTATGTGATCAAACTGGTCAATCCGGCCGGGGTCGATCGCTGGAAGTGGGGCAAAAATGTCCACAGCCTGAATGATCTGGCCGACACGTTCCCGGTCAGTCCCCGCCAGGTATTGGTCCAGTTGGCCCGGGTTCAGCAGGAGCTGGGGATTCCCCACCCTATCCACGTCCATTGCAACAACCTGGGCAATCCGGGCAATGCCGAGACGACCCTGGAGACAATGCAGGCGGTTGGCGATCTACCCATCCACATCACCCACATTCAGTTTAATGGTTTTGGCAAAACGGATAAGAACGACTTCCGCTCCGGCGCGCCAGCCTTGGCCGCTTATGTTAATCAGCACAAGAACGTTACCGTCGATATGGGGCAGATTGTCTTTGGACCGGCTACAACCATGACCGCCGATGGACCGTGGCAGTACCGGTTACACCAGATTACCCACGACAAATGGATAAATGTCGATCTGGAGATGGAGGGCGGCGCCGGAATTGTTCCCTATACCTACAGCAAGCGTAATCCGGTCAACGCCGTCCAGTGGACCATCGGGCTGGAATTTGCCCTCTTGATGGAGGATCCGTGGCGGGTGTACCTAACCACCGATCACCCCAACGGGGGGCCGTTTCACGCTTACCCCGACATCATCAAGCTGCTGATGAGCCGTGACTACCGCGCCGAGGTTTTGGAAGGCCTTCACAAGCGGGCGCAAACCTATAGCACCCTCAAAAACATCGATCGCGAGTACAGCCTCTACGAGATCGCCATCATCACCCGGGCTGGGCCGGCCAAGGTCCTGGGGTTGGAGCAGAAAGGACATTTAGGTGCAGGCGCCGACGCCGA
>JBFGLD010001313.1:0-2108 GCA_041576335.1 Anaerolineae bacterium
CAGTTGTACCCACCCCGCGCCGCCCGGCGGTGTAGAGGCTGTCCTGCACCGCGACGTCGTCGTCGATAACTACGGCCTCTACCTCGCTGCCTTCCGCCTGGGCCAATTCCGCGGCCATCTCAAAGTTCATGACGTCGCCGGTGTAGTTTTTGACGATATGCAGTATGCCGGCCCCACCATCGACAGCTTTGGTGGCAGCTTCCATTTGATCGGGGGTGGGTGAGGTAAAGACATCTCCCGGGCAGGCCGCGTCGAGCATGCCCTTGCCCACAAAGCCGCCATGCATTGGCTCGTGGCCGCTGCCGCCGCCGGAAACGATGCCGACTTTTCCCTGCACGGGCGCATCAACTCTAACCACATAGTTTGGGTCATAGAAAACCTTGACCAGATCGCCATGGGCTGCGGCCACGCCGGCCAGAGATTGCTTAACGACATCTTCTGGCTTATTGATTAATTTTTTCATTGGTTCTTCCTTTCCTGACTACTTTCTCCGACCCTCCTTAAAAAAAACGAGCCAGCAAATCATCCCTACGGTGACAACGGTGCGATGGTGGTGGTATAAAGGACAGCTCCGATAATACCGCCAATCAGGGGAGCGACGACCGGTATCCAGGCATAACCCCAGTCCGAGTCACGCTTGCCGGGAATGGGTAGTAGAAAGTGAGCAATACGAGGTCCCAGGTCACGGGCCGGGTTGATGGCGTAGCCGGTCGGCCCACCCAGAGACAGGCCGATGCTAAAGACCAAAATACCAATCGCGTAGGGGGCGATACCACCAGCAAGTCCATTGTTGACGTTAATTATACCTAACACGCCAAGGAGCAGCATAGCCGTGCCGATGACCTCAGTGATGAAGTTCCAGGCGGAATTGCGGATGGCCGGGCCGGTGCTAAAGACGGCCAACTTGAGATCGGCGTTATCGGTGGCTTCGAAGTGTTGGAAATAGGCCAGCCAAACCAAGATTGCGCCGATGAAAGCGCCGATCATTTGGGCAATGATGTATTGGATAGCCGCCCCAATGCCGCCCGGTAAAAGACCGACGGACAATAAGCCGACGGTGACGGCCGGATTAATGTGGGCGCCACTGACCCAACCGGTCGTGTAAACGGCCATAGCCACCGCAAAACCCCAGCCCGCGGTGATGACAATCCAGGCCCCACCACCGCCGCCGCCTTCACCTTTGTTCTTGCTCAACACGACGTTGGCCACAACGCCATCCCCCAGCAGGATGAGGATCATTGTGCCGATGATTTCACCGATCCAGATGTTCATGGTTGTACTCCCTCCACATTGAGAAATTGTAAATTTAATATTTAAAGATCAACATTACCCTAAAACCCCACGGTTACATTCGGGCCGTATTTCAGAATTTGGCAAAATGTCATTCTGAGACCAAAGGTCGAAGAATCCCCAAAATGCTGCAAATATTGCGGACGTCTTTGGTGAAAATCCGGCAAAACAGCCTTTTTTCCGAAGATTTTGCCCTCTTTACGCCCGTTTCAGGGATCCTTCACTATCGCTCGGGATGACATTTAAAACTGGCCTAATAATTGAAACGCAGCCTTACGTGAGTGACCGACAATTGGGATTTCCTATTTCCTACTACACTAAACAGCGACGACATCTACCGGTTCCCTCTATGACTCACCCCCTTTCCGGGTTGGGTTTTAATCAGCTAAAAGCAACCGCTAGAATTGCCAACAGGCCCTACTTATTTCAAAAAAAATGTTTCCCGTCAGCAAACAAAAAAGGTGTTAGACCGGTTGGTTGTGAGGTAACCAATCTAATGCCTTTAATACCAAGCCTGAAATCATTGAGCCCGCCGGATGCCCTAATAACCAAAAGGGCGGGATTAATGTAAACTGTCTGACTTCATTGTCGAACATTATAAAACCCCAAAAAACCAAACAAACGAGCCGCTATAAGAACAAGTAGGATGCTGAAGGCGCAGCGAAGGCGAAAGGAAGACTAAAGGGTGAGGAAGAACGTTGCGACATGTGAACGAGGTAAATTTTTGTTTGAACAAACGTTCAGGTTATTCACCAGTCTGAACGTTTGTGTATATTAGCACTTTTCTCCTATTGTGTCAAAAAGCGCAGATCAAAATG
>JBFGLD010001314.1:0-2103 GCA_041576335.1 Anaerolineae bacterium
GGCTTGGCCGTATCCTTTTATGACCGTTTCCGACTCCATGAGTGAAGGCAATAACGATTCGGGTGACCGGCACCTTTGTAACAAATCACTTGCTCGTCACCTTAACAATTGAATAGTAAAAAATCAATTGTAAAGCGTGGTCAAGCCATGTATCAAAACCTATGGCCCGACGAATTAAAAATATTGGTGATAGATGACGAGCAAGATATGCTCAACATGATCCGGCTCTCGCTGGAACCCGCCGGGTTCAGAGTGCTGCGCACCGCCGACCCTCAAGAAGGCCTCAGCTTAGCGCTGCGAGAGCAGCCGGACCTGCTCATACTAGATGTTATGATGCCGGTGCTTGACGGATTTGAGCTGCTGCGCCGCCTTCGTCGCCATCCCAAAGTGGCACAGATACCTGTCATCATTCTTTCAGCCCAGGCCAATCCGGCTGCCCACCACAGAACGTCACAATTATCTGAGACTCGCGAAGATGGTGTTGAGGCCTACCTCGCTAAACCTTTTAACCCCGGGCAGCTGCTCAAAACCGTAAAGGATGTGTTACTAAAACATCGCGAATATTTACTGGAAAAGAGGACGGCCAGGCTGAAACCCTGGGAAAGGCAGCAGGTTCATTAAGCCGTGGCGCTAACCGAAGCTGACCCTAATCGAAAGTGTGCTGTCGCCGCAAAGCCTCGATGATTTTTAGATCGGTACGGGGAAACGGAAATGTTTCAATTTCCTCTAACGTGACCCACCGCCAATCGGCTGCGCCCAGCGCCCGCGGTTGTCCTCCAAGTAGTTGGCAAGCAAAAGCGTGCAACGTAAACTTAAAGTGGGTGTAACCATGTTTGACCTTGGTGATGAGTTGTCCCACTGCTATCTCTAGGTCGAGTTCTTCCTTAATTTCACGCCGAAGGCAATCCGCTAACGTTTCCCCATCTTCTTGCTTGCCGCCGGGAAACTCCCAAAGACCCCCGAGCATCCCCTCGACGGGACGCTGGGCAATCAATAGGTAATCGTCACGCCGAATAACGGCAGCGGTCACGTTGAAGTGCGGCCGAGGCCGTTTAGACGGTCTATGGGGTAATTCACGTTCAAGGCCGAGCAAGCGTCCCCGGCACAGCGTATTGACCGGGCACAGCAAGCATTTTGGCGCGCGTGGCAGGCAGACCAGAGCGCCTAATTCCATCAGCGTTTGGGTCCATTCACCTGGTTGGGTGGGATCAACCAGGGTCTCCGCAATTTGCTTGAGCTGCCGGGCAGCCGCGCCCTGGCGCACATCGCCCTCAATGGCAAACAGCCGAGCCAACACCCGTCTTACGTTACCGTCTACAGCCGGTACCGCTTCGCCAAAAGCAATCGAAGCCACGGCGCCCGCCGTATATTCGCCAAAACCGGGCAGCGCCCGTAATTCGGCATAGGTTGTGGGAAACCGCCCCTCGTGCCTTGTCAGGATTTCGCCTGCCGCCCGATGTAGATTTCTGGCTCGGGCATAATAACCCAATCCCTCCCACGCTTTTAGCACATCCGCTAAGGGCGCGGCCGCTAGGTCGGCCAGCGTGGGGAACTGCTTTAGGAAATTTTGATAGTAGGCAATGACCGTGACGACCTGAGTTTGTTGCAGCATCACCTCGGAAATCCAAACCTGATAGGGCCGGGACTCCCCCCGCCAGGGCAAGTCCCGCTGATGCTGACGATACCATCTCAGCAGGTGACCACGGATTTTTTCAATTTTCTCGGTGGGTATGTTTATTGTGTCGGACATTGGCCTCAAATCGGCCCGGTTACGAGTCCTCACCGGGGAGCACCAAAAAGATCACGGCGAATTCGTCTCGATAGACTTCTTGGAGGTTAGGGTCAAAAGCCGCTTCGTCTAAAAATCCATAATGATTGAGATCGGTAATAACATACTCGGCTCCAAACGTTTGGCGAATAGTCTGTCCCATATTTTCGGTCCAGCCTCGGGTCGTATTGCGCCACAACTCATACAGTTCGGGGTCGTACTGGTGCATATAGGTAGGATCCAGGCCCAACATGTAGGTATTGTGGATATTATAATAATACAATTGGCTGAAATCGTCCCAATCGGTGTTAAAGACACGACTGCCGGGTTGAGTA
>JBFGLD010001315.1:0-2100 GCA_041576335.1 Anaerolineae bacterium
GGGGAACGCATGAGTGTTCCCCAGATGGCAGCGATTCTCAAGCAGGCCGGTGTGGCGACTGAGGGCGTACCGGCCACCGAATTGATCGTAACGGACGGCCGCTTTGGGGCGGCAGTGCCGCTGATAGAACAAACGGAACAAAAAACCCGGGCCGGCCTGCAGCCTCTCCTCGACGCAGGCAAAGTTCCGGTAGTAACCGGATTTATCGGAGCTACGGAAGATGGCATCCAAACGACATTGGGCCGAGGCGGCAGTGACTACAGCGCTACGATTTTAGGCCGGGCCCTTGACGCTGACGAGGTATGGATTTGGACGGATGTCAACGGCGTGATGACGGCGGATCCGCGTGTCGTGCCCGAAGCCCATCCAATTGCCCACCTCTCTTACGCCGAGATCAGTGAACTTTCGTTTTTTGGGGCCAAGGTGCTGCATTCGCAGGCGATCCGACCGGCCCGGCGCGTAGGTATCCCGGTGCGCATACTCAACACCTTTGAGCCGGAGCATGCCGGTACATTGATCAGTCACGACGCGAAGGAAAGTGATAAGACGGTCAAGGCCGTTACCGCCATTAAAAATATGAGTTTAATTACAGTCGAGGGGCCGGGCATGATTGGCATCCGCGGCGTGGCCGGGCGTACGTTTAGCGCGGTAGCCCGGACCGATACAAACGTTCTAATGATTAGCCAGGCTTCGTCGGAACAGTCGATCTGTTTTATTGTGCCTACAACCGACGTTCCCAAAGTCGTACGCGCCCTCGAAGATGAATTAGCCCTGGAGATGGCCAGACGCGACCTTGACCAAATTCAGTGGCAAGATGACACCGTGATCCTGGCCGTTGTTGGGGCAGGAATGAAAGGGACACCGGGCGTGAGCGGTCGCCTATTCGGAGCGCTGGGACGAGAAAAAATTAATATTATTGCCATTGCCCAGGGCAGCAGCGAATTTAACATCTCGCTCGTTGTGGCCCACGGCGACGCCGACAAGGCCGTACGCGTGATCCATAAGGAGTTTCAGTTAGAAAAGCCGTGATCTGGCCAATCGAGATATGCAGGTCAGTGCCACACACGCCGGCAGCCTTAGCTTCGATGCGTACATTGCCCGGCCTGACTGCCGGCTCTGGCACCTCAATCAAGTCTACGTTGCCCACACCATGGGCAACTTTGGCAACGCCCTTCATTTGGTTTACCTTTCTGTAACATTCCTTGTTGTAAGATTAGATTGTTTATCGTACGACCAGCCAAGTGCCGAGTAAT
This sequence comes from Anaerolineae bacterium, assembly GCA_041576335.1. Classification (GTDB taxonomy): domain Bacteria; phylum Chloroflexota; class Anaerolineae; order 4572-78; family J111; genus JANQQF01. The sequence goes on from JBFGLD010001315.1 coordinate 1,254, forward strand.
AGGATGGCGATACCAAGGAGACGAGTAAAATCGAGCGGCCGAATCGCCGCGCCCAGTAAGCCAAAATGATCTAAAACGGTTCCGATCATTAGCTGGCCTACAACGACTAGAATAATCGTGGCAGCTACGCCGAGGGGGGGAATCGTAAAGCTGATAGCGCCGATCACCACCAGCCCGAGCGCACCGGCAGCCAGCGCATACCCGGGTACGCTATGCCACAAACCCAGATGCCCGCCGCCCAGCAGCAGAAGTGGTGCTCCGGCAACAATGGCCCCACCGAGATGAACAATGAACACGGACTCTATGATGCCTATTCGCTGGCTCATCAGGCTGGCCAGAGGGGCCTGGAATCCTACGGCAATACCACCGATCAGGCCCGTAATTAATAGGAGAATGATGTTTTGCATACGTTCCGCTCCAGATTGAAATTTCAGGTACGATTTTTCCAGACCAGCTTATGACGATTTATGTCAGCACCGTGAAATTTGCTTGGCGTTAAGTTTCAGGCAGCGTTGTGCTCCCGTTTGAAACACGTCGGATCGCTGTTGGATGACGGTCAGTCTCACGACCGGTGACCCGAGAATAATCCGGTAGAATATGTCACGGCAGTCTAATGATCTATGTCAATGGAACCGATCTTGCCGCTTGAGCGTCATGGGTTATGAACACGTTGTGGTCCATTAAGATGGTCTAAACTTTGGTGGGAGAAGCGGAAGATGACAAAATTAAACCAAATCCTCAAAGATCAGCGCGGCCCAATTGATTTGAGTCAACTGATAGCCTCGATCTCTGACGAGGACCTGAACTTGCTCATCTCAGCCGGAGGAAAAATGCAGCAAGGCGAGAC
>JBFGLD010001316.1:0-2100 GCA_041576335.1 Anaerolineae bacterium
CTAAATTTTACACCATGTAGACATAAAGTGCAAGCATTTTCAACGTACGGGGTGCATCCAAAAGCTTAGGTGTAATTATGTCAAATACGAAGCGGCTGCTCATTCGAATCTTGCAGTGCCCCAAAAAAATCGGCCCAGGCTGTCAAGCTGGGCCGCGATGATAGTTTTGTTGACGCTTAATTAATTGGATTACGGTGCTGCCATAGTTTTGCTGCTGCCGCCTCGCCGGCTCTTTTTCTCAACGACTAAAGCTGATTGCAATACGTCATCCATTTTGTCAGCGAGGATGACCTTGATATCCCGCTGCACTTTTTTGGGAACATCCACCAGATCTTTCTTGTTTTTCGCCGGGATAATCACGGTATGGATCCCGGCTCGATGGGCGGCCAATATTTTTTCTTTAAGTCCCCCAATGGGCAGCACTTTACCACGCAGGGTAATCTCACCGGTCATGGCTACATCGTGGCGCACTTTCGATTTAGAGAAGGCGGAGATCAGGGCGGTAGCCATCGTTATGCCGGCACTGGGACCATCTTTAGGAATCGCCCCTTCCGGAATATGGAGGTGTATATCGGAATTTTCAAACAACGAATCCTTGATATTATATCTACTGGCCTGGGAGCGGGTAAAAGACAGGGCGGCCTGAATTGACTCCTGCATCACGTCACCCAGTTGCCCGGTCAAGGTTAGCTGGCCCTTGCCAGGCATCAAGGTCACTTCGACGGGCATGATGTCACCACCCGCCTCGGTGTAGGCAATGCCGGTGGCCACGCCAACCTCATCCTCTTTTTCAGCCAGCTGCTCTGCAAAGCGTGGCGGACCCAGGTATTTGGCTAAAGTTGGTCGAGTAATAATCTTTGGAATCGGTTTGCGCTCGGCCAGGCGGCGGGTCAATTTGCGGCAGATACGGGCAATTTCGCGCTCGAGGTTACGCACACCAGCCTCGTAAGTATATTCGCGTATGATCCCCTTAAGCGCCCCATCGGTGATATTTAGCGCTACATCATCCAGGCCGTGTTCTTCAATCTGGCGCGGGATTAGGAATTGGCGGCTTATCTCTAGCTTTTCCTCTTCGATATAGCCGGAAAAGTCGATGACTTCCATACGATCTTGAAGAGCGGAAGGGATAGTGTACAGCACATTCGCGGTCGTAATAAAGAAAACCTTCGACAGATCGTAGGCAACTTCGAGGTAGTGGTCGGAAAAGTTGTGATTTTGCTCCGGATCAAGCGCCTCGAGGAGGGCAGCACTCGGATCCCCTCGAAAATCGGAGCCAAGTTTGTCAATTTCGTCCAGCATAAACACGGGATTGATAGAATTGGCTCGGCGCATGCTCTGGATGATCCGACCCGGCATTGCTCCGATATAGGTACGTCTATGGCCCCGAATTTCGGCCTCATCGTGGATGCCCCCCAGGCTAATCCGCACAAATTCACGGCCCAGCGCTTCGGCGATAGAGCGCCCCAAGGAGGTTTTGCCTGTTCCCGGTGGTCCCACAAAGCACAGAATGGGACTCCGCATTTTGTCACCCGCCCGCTGCCTAACGGCGATATGTTCGATAATACGCTCTTTGGCCTTGGGAATACCAAAGTGGTTACTGTCCAAAATTTTGGCGACGTGGCTAATATCCGTAATGTCGTCGGTACCCTGAGCCCATGGTAACTCTATTAGCCAATCCAGGTAGGTGCGGATAATGCCGACTTCGGGCGCTGCCATGGGCATTGCCGCTAAACGACTGAGCTCTTTTTCAGCTTTAGACCGCACCTCACCCGGCATTTCAATCTGCACCAATTTCTCGCGCAGATCATTAATTTCGGCAAGTTGCGCATCGAGCTCGCCTAACTCTCCCTGAATGACACGCATTTGCTCGCGCAGAAAATATTCGCGTTGACCTTTATCAACCTCTTGTTGAACTTGGCTCTGAATGCGCGACTCAAGTTCTAGGACGTCCAACTCTTGCGCCAAAATGATACTCAGGCGCTGCAGACGCGTGATGGCATCTACCGTATCTAAAATTTGCTGGCGTAGTTCTAAATCCAGCTCCATAACCGAGGCCACCATATCGGCCAGCCAACCCGGTTCATCGATATTCATCGCCGC
>JBFGLD010001317.1:0-2099 GCA_041576335.1 Anaerolineae bacterium
AGTCCAGAAAGCCACCCCTTGATTGAAGAGATCAAAGAGCTTGACGTAGACTCGTTGTCGCCGCTGGAAGCGCTCAACAAGCTGTATGAGTTAAAGAAGAAGGCAAAGGATTGATTACTTAGCTCCACCAGTCTCTTGCACTGCTAAGCGGCCGAGGTCGAGACAAGGTCCGAGCGGTGAACGTGTCGATCCAAATTTTGGGCGGTTAACGAGATAAATGTTCTTAAACCCGATTAAGGCGCGCTTTTTCGCCGGTCTGGGACAAGCCGGTAGTCCTAGTGACTGTCACCCAAAATCTGCGCTCGCGCCGGAAGGTTACCTTTGCCGGACACACAAAAAAAGCTAAAATGATAATAAAGTGTTTCTGCAGTCCAAGTAAGGGGGCCGGAGATTTTGGCCAAGTATATTCAATCCTCGCTGTCAGCTGAGATCGTTCGTCGTATTCGGGCGGAAGCAGAACCTGAGAAAATAATCCTTTTCGGTTCCCAGGCGCGGGGTGAAGCAACGACAGACAGCGACTACGATATTTTTATTATTTTGGAGACCAATCTGCCTCGATATAAGCGGCCCGTCCCGTTTTATGAAGCGCTGGCCGACTTAGGTATTGCCAAAGATATTGTAGTTTACACTCCAGCAGAGGTGGCGGAATGGCGAACTGCCAGTTGTAGTTTAGTCGCTACGGCTTTGCGGGAGGGCAAAATCCTTTATGAAAACAAATCTTGATCTGGCGCAATTACTTGTACGTAAAGCCGAATCCGATCTGGCGGCTGTCAAGCGCACCATCAACAGCTCCGGCCCTTACGATACGGGTTTGTTTCATTGTCAACAGGTTGTTGAAAAATATCTAAAAGCCCTCCTGGCCGCCAATGACGTAAATTATCCCAAAACTCATGATGTAACGGTATTGGCCTCCCTTGCCACGCAATTTTGTCCTGCTCTCCAGGCACTGCCCTATAGCATTTCCGAGTTTAACCCTTTCGCCGTGACTATTCGTTACGATGACTTCGATGACGATGTATCGCTATCACTCCTACAAGAGATGTTTACTAAAACCCAACAGGTGCGATCTATCGTTATTGACGTTTTGCCTAAGAAAATTAGACCCTACTGAGGCATTGGTTAACTTAACCATACTCCTTACCAAAGCGTGGCGAATCGAGCCCATGCTTTACGACGAGCGCGAGTGGCTCGAAGATGACCAACGCCCGCTCATCAAGGTGCCTGCCGCGATCGTGAGATGATTACCTTTGAGAAAGCACTCTATGGGCAGTACACTTGAAACCCGGAATATTATCTACCTTCACGGCTTTGCCTCGTCGGGGCGCGGAACTAAAGCGCAATATTTCCGGGAAAACTTCGAAGTGCTGCCCCAGGTTACTTTTCATGCCTTCGAGTTCAACCCTACACCCATGGATTTTGAATTTATGACTATCACCGGCTTGATTAACCGGCTGCGCCAATATGTGCTAGATCACCCTCACATGCACCTGAGCTTCATTGGCAGCTCGCTCGGTGCGTTGGTCGCGCTGCATTACGCCCATCGTTTTGGCGGGGTTGAGAAAATGATGCTGCTAGCCCCGGCGCTGACCTACCTGGCCGATAAATTTTCGGTCGCGGAAGTAGAGGAGTGGCAAAAGAACGGCACGATCCATCTGGCTCATTACGCTTTTGAAACGGAGCTCCCTCTGCGGTATAATTATCACCGCGACGGGCGGCAATACCTTGAGCCGGTGCCGCCGCCCACGCCGCTAATGATCATCCACGGCGTGCACGATGAGGTAGTCCCTATCGAAAACAGCCGCAGGTATGTGGCCCGCTACCCCGACCAGGCCCAATTGGTCGAGGTCGGCGCGGATCATCAACTCAATACCCGGTTGGCCCTGATTTGGGAACGTTCCCGATCATTTTTATTGAGTTCAGAAATTTAGGAGTTCTAATATGCAGCGCGCAACCCGCGACACCCTTTATTTTGAAATAGGTCGTGAAAACACGCCCACGCTCCGGGTCGAGCCGGGGGAAACTTTCGAGGTCGAGACGCAGTTGAACCGGGGACCATGGTTGAATAGCCATCCGGAAGGTGAGGCCCTGCGCCAAAAACT
>JBFGLD010001318.1:0-2098 GCA_041576335.1 Anaerolineae bacterium
AGCCGGCCCATAGCCGGAAGCCTGAGCCAGGTTGCAGCACCCATATTTTTGGGCAGTTCCGAGCATTCAGCCGGATTCTAGCGGAATTTTACCCCTAAATGTCGCCTGTCCAATAAATTCCTACCCTAATCGAACAGGAGGGTTTCGTGGATGACTAATTCGGAATTTAAGCAGCTGCTAAAAGAAGGGAGCGATAGCATTGCTAACCGTCAAAACAAAACAGTTCGCGCCGTTGAGCAAGAGATACTGAGCTTCGCCAACGCCTGGCGAATGCGGATAGCCGGGAGCAGTGGGAATAGGTACACGGGTGTTTGATGAACGAAATTAGTGATTTACTCGTTGAGTTGCGCCAAACCTGGCAAGAGCTGTGTGGTGGCGAATTAAGGCTAACCAACTCGCCGCAGCCCGATCCAACTAGTCCTACTCTATCTGTGGCCATACAGTCTGGCGAGTCACTAATTGCCTGGCTGGAAGCCACACCGCCGGCCGACCGGCTTGAGGTTGCCCGCTCCCTACTGCGGAGCTGGGCCATCCTGCTCGGAAAGAATGCGTACGACCGCCAAATGCTTTATGGTCTCACCAACAAGTTAATTGTGGCCTGGAATCGCTTAAGCTTTTTACATCAAATAACCGAGTTGATGCGAACCACAACCGATCCATGGCCCCTGTCTCTGGAGGCGCTGCGTTTTGCCATGGAGGCAACCGAGTCCGAAAATGCCTTCTTCGCTCAACTAATCGGCAACAGCTTGACTTTTAAGTGGGTCCAAGCCGGCTATGAAACAGACGAGACGAGCCGGATTGTTGCTCCCTTACGAGATAGCAAAAAGATTTTGATCTGTAACGACGAAACGGTCTGCCGCCAAATGTTCCCCAATCTTGACACGTTACATAGCGTGGTTGGGCAGCAACTGAATTTGATGGTTGGTTCGCCTTCGTTTATTGGTCTGATCAACCAACAAACGAAGAGTACCTTTGATGCGGGCGACATCCAAATTTTTGAGAGCCTGGTCGAACAGCTAACGGCGGTCATCGACATCAGAGCGCTGCATGTGCAGCAAATGGAAACCGAACAACTTAAACGGGATTTGGAGATTGCAGCCAAGATTCAGGCCAGTTTTCTACCAATCGAATTACCCAAACTGCCGGGCTACGATATTGCCGCCACGCTCATTTCGGCCTCTAAGGTTGGGGGAGATTTTTACGACATAGGTCTCAGCGATGAACAGGCCGGCCTGCTTGTCTGCGACGTTGCCGGTAAAGGGGTCTCTGCCGCCTTGATGGCGGCAAACGTGCAGGCCAAAATTCACAATCAACTAGTGATTGGCAGTGATCCGGGCCACGTATTGCAGCAGGCCAATCGGGCCTTGTACCAAGACCTCACCCAAATAGAGCGTTTTGCCACAGCCGCAGTCGTTTGTTTGCCGGCCGGCGGCAAAATGTTAAGTTATGCCAGCGCCGGCCACACCACATCTTTTTGGATTCAGGCCAACCCCGTACAGGTTCAATTGTTACCCAGTATGACCCTACCTTTAGGCATACTGCGGGAAATAGAGGATACCTCGCTGCCGGTCGATATGAAGCCTGACGATATTCTGATTTTGTATTCTGATGGATTAACTGAGGTGGAAAATGAAAAGGGCCAGATCTTAGGTATGAAAAAGGCCATCGCGGCCCTGCTGGCTGCACGGTCAGCGCCGGCCCAATTTATCCTGGACAGCCTGCTGGCCGTAAACAGAGACTACCGCGGCCAGGCGCCGATGGTGGACGATCTAACCATGATCGTCATCAAAAAAACTGCCGGCAAGGCTCCCCAGCCACAGCGTCTGACCTGGCTGCACCTTCCCAGTGATTTAGGTCAGCTCGGGGAAGTTGAAACCAGCCTGGCCGGGTTGAAGCCGTACTTGCCGGCCGGCGAGCAAACAGAGAAGTGGTTACTGCAGGTGCAGTTAGCACTGACCGAAGCGGTGAGCAACGTGTTCCGGCACGCCTACGCTGAGCAGCACGGATATATCTATGTACTGCTAGCACTTTTTCCTGATCGGCTGGAGGTCGATCTGGTTGATATCGGCACAGCCTATCAAGCCCAAAAGATACCGAC
>JBFGLD010001319.1:0-2092 GCA_041576335.1 Anaerolineae bacterium
ACAAAGAGCCTTGTTATCTACCAAGTCATCTGGAATAGTGGCGGTGGCTTCCCCTTTTGCCCGTCAGAACCATAAACCTTTGAATTACACAGTGGATCAATTATTTTTTGATTAATGCTTAGCCTGACCTATAATTGAGGCGTTCCCGCGTCGTGTCTAAGTTGACAATGCTACTCCTGACCGAGATTTCTCAGTCGCTTTGGCGCCTTCAAAACCTGTCCTGAGCCAAGTCGAATCGGTAACGTAAAAAGAGAGTTTCAAGTTAGAGCTAAACGATTAATAACAAGCGACTCCAGGTCATCATTGTGGGCGGCGGCCCGGTCGGTGCTGGGCTGGCCATTGAGCTTGGCCTTCGCAATATCTCTGTCGCTCTGGTCGAACGCTATAAGACCCCCCAACTCATCCCCAAAGGACAAAACCTGACCCAACGTACGCTGGAGCATTTCTTTTTCTGGGGCATCGAGGATCAGCTGCGGGCGGCACGGGTCATGCCCGCCGACTATCCGATCGGCGGCATCACGGCCTTTGGCAGCCTGATGAGCGGGTACTGGTATCCTTGGTTCAAAAGAGAACTCGTGAGACCCTACTACTTTACGGATAATGAGCGGCTGCCTCAGTACGAAACGGAAGCCGTACTTCGCGCGAAGGTAGCCACCCTGCCCACTGTGGACAATTATTTTGGGTGGTCCGGCGAGATGATTGAGCAAGACGACAGCGGGGTACGGGTAACCATGGCCGAAACGGACGGGTCTGGCCGGCAGACTCTGGAGGCTGATTATGTTGTCGGGTGTGATGGCAGCCGATCAATCGTGCGCGAACAGGCGGGTATAAAACAGGAGACGAGGGACCACGACAGACTAATGGTGCTGCTGGTATTTCGCTCACGCGAGTTGCACGAAATGCTCAAGGTTTTCCCGGGGAAATCCTTTTACAAGGTCATACATCCGGATTTGAAGGGATATTGGCGTTTTTTTGGCCGGGTTGATGTCGGCGAGAGTTGGTTTTTCCACGCGCCGGTACCGACCGGCACTACCGAAGAAAATTTCGATTTCCGAGGGTTGCTCTACCAGGCCGCCGGAGCCAAATTCGAGTGCGAACTTGATCATGTGGGGTTTTGGGAGCTGCGGGTGGCTATTGCCAGTACCTATCGGCGGGGCCGGGTGTTTATTGCCGGGGATGCCTGCCACAGTCACCCACCCTATGGCGGGTATGGGATTAACACCGGCCTGGAGGATGCCAGAAACCTGGGCTGGAAATTGGCCGCCAACTTGCGAGGGTGGGGGGGTGAGGCCCTGCTGAAGTCTTACAGTCAGGAGCGGCTGCCTGTCTTTAAGTCAACGGCCAGAGATTTTATCGAGTCGTTAATTGAGAGTGACAAAGCGTTTTTGGCGCGCTACCATCCGGAACGCGATCGCGCGGAATTCGAACGGGCCTGGGGCGAGCGGGCCGCCGGCGGCAGTACCGAGATCCATAGCTTTGAGCCGCACTACGAAGGATCGCCTGTGGTATATGGCCCACCAAACGGAGCCTCCAGCGCCCGTGGCTCGCATGAATTCACCGTCCGGGCCGGGCACCACCTGTCGCCCCAGCCCTTGTCGTCCGGCAGAAATGTTTATGAGGAACTGGGCCTGGGATTTTCCCTGCTTGCCTTTGATGTTGAAGACCGCCCGGTTCGAGCATTTGAACGGGCTGCCGAAACCCATGGCGTCCCCCTGAACGTTATCCGTGATACCTACCGCGGGCAGCGCGAAGCGTATGGATCACGCCTGATACTGGTGCGGCCGGACCAGTTTGTGGCCTGGGCCGGCGATACCCCGCCCAGCGATGCAGGGCGTCTGATCAAGAAGGTGACCGGCCAACCTTAGGTTCAAAACCGTTCAAAGCGGCTCTTACCCGCTCTGTGGTAAACGGAATCCGCCGCCAGCGTATCCCTACGGCGTTATAGACGACGCTGGCAATTGCGGCTATTGTAGGGTAGCTAGAATACTGCTTACCGATCCTCAAGCGCTGGTAGATATAAAACTGCCGGAATTGACAACAGCGAGATAAACGCGCCCCAAAAAAAGGCCGTCCCCAGCCCGGATTGGTCGCC
>JBFGLD010001320.1:0-2090 GCA_041576335.1 Anaerolineae bacterium
ACAGATGAATTTAACGTTGGACGTGAGCATTACGTTACTGTTGTGTGAACATTTAGATTCAATGAACGAAATGAACTGGAAAAAAATTTGTGAGGACAAATAAGATGTCCATTACGCTGCAGCTATCTAAAATGGGCACACGGACCCTATTACAGCTTACCACAAGTGAGGCTGGGATAGTATGGGGAAAAACCCTACAAATTGCCGGTATACACTCTACTTTTATGGTCGACAACTTTCGTACGTACTCCCGGTCCGAGTGGAATAGAGGCTCGGGCCAAGTCTGGAAACGTAAGCAAAGCTCAGTCGGGTGCTCGACGTTCTAAGCTAAACCTAAGGTGAGTAGGTCAGACCGGCGGGGCCGAGTTGGTCACGCTGCCTTAAAGAAGTCGGCGAAATAGGAATGGGCAGCCAGATCTACCAGTTTCTCGGTCATCACCATCGCTTCATCCCGGTAGGTGGCAAACGTGACCATCTGCTTTAGCAAATCACGGGGATGACAGGCTCGCAGGGGACGAGCCATGGCAACATAATATTCTTGCATCAAATAATCATAAGCGGCCTCATCAAACTTAAAATTGCGGGTTTCACATAAGGCCATTAATATTTCACGGTATTGCGCTTCGCTGGGATCGCCGATGCCCAACTTATGGCTGATACGACGCAGAAATGCCTCGTCCACCAGCGCTAGCGGATCCAAGTTGGTTGAGAACACGATCAAGGTTTCAAAGGGTACGGCAAATTTCTTGCCAGTATGAAATGTTAGAAAATCCAGCCGATCTTCCAGGGGCACGATCCAACGATTGAGTAGATCACCCGGAGCCATTTGCTGACGACCAAAATCATCCACGACGAGTAGGCCATTATTGGCTTTCAATTGCAGAGGCGCTTCATAAAAACGGCTCGTGTCGCTCCAGATTAATTCCAGGTCCAACAAGGTTAATTCGCCACCCGTGATGACAACCGGCGGTCGACAACGCTTCCAGCGTTTATCCGAGCGAGAAACCCCGGTCAATTGAGCGTCTTCGCTAGGCACGGGCTCATGAGTAACAGGATCGAACACCTTGATTACCTGTCCATCTTCAAAAATAGCATACGGTATCATTATGTTTCCCGGCAGTAAGGACCGACTAATGGCCCGGGCGATACTTGTTTTGCCATTACCGGGTGGTCCATATACAAAAAGCGATTCGTAGGAATTGACTGCCGGACCAATGCGCTCGATAACGTCATCAGAGAGGATCAGGCCTTCCATCGCTTGGCGGACATCTGCATCTTTGATCAAAGGTCGATTTTGAGCCTGCAGTTTAACGACTTTGATATAATGATCCAAGGTCACCGGACACGGTCCTACATAACGATTGCGCTCCAGCAATTCTCTTGCTCGCTCGCCGCCTTTGTCAGTGATAACATACTGGTACGAGCCAGGGTTCAGCGTACTACCCCCCGTCACTTCCACAAGATGCTGGGTTTTTAGCGTCCGCAGAATAGGGTCCATTACGCTGCTGAAATGCAGCTGCACAGCTTGAGCTATCTGCCCAGCTTGCATTGAGCCTCCAAAATATAAGTGCTTAATAGCCAGGTCAGCCAAAAATGAGGGTGGCATCCCTGTGGCTTCGATACTGCGCGGTTCTTCTACCGCCTGTTGAACCGAACTATCAAGTTCTTCAATTCGAGGCGTGGAAACAAGCGGCGTATTGGCCGAAGCGGATTGGGGCTCGGGTGCTTGTCCTGGAGCAGATTGTTTTCGTGGTGCGTCGTCCACGTTGAGCAGGGCCTTCAACTTGCTGGAGCGTAAATCGGACACGGCATTACCTCTTCAAGTTTGTCGATGTAAATAAGTATACTATAGCACAACTTCAGATATTTAGACAAGGCTAGCTTGACCTCATCAGGGCCATTGCAAAGTCCAACTTCCCGGAAGCTGAGGTAGAAGTAATGGGCGTTATTTGCAAAAGCAAGCGGGCTAACGTCAAGCTTCCGGGAAATTTTTTAGGCTGTCAAGCTGCTTTGCGACAGCCCTGGACCTCATAGTTTGCGCCGCTGCGCTTTAATGACATTCGGTAACTGTTCGATGAGGGTCAAAACTC
>JBFGLD010001321.1:0-2086 GCA_041576335.1 Anaerolineae bacterium
GACGAAGTGAACCGCATCCACGCTGCGACCGGCCAGAGCCTGACTAATCCAGCGCAGCCAGGGGTTGTCCAGGTGACCCGGCGTTTCGCTAATGCTTGGACTCCGTTCCGGCGGGGTAAAGTCGGCGGCCTCTTGAGGATTGTAAAGGATGACCTGACCTTCGGCCGGGGAGGTGGGCACTCCCCCGAGGGGGTCTTGCAGCAGATTGTAGAACTCGACGTCGGTAAATATGTGAATGACCGTATAGGCCTGGAGTGCACCCAGCACAATCTGGGTGATCCGCTCAATGAGCTCATACAGCGGAATGGGCATTTTGGCTTCCGGCGCGCTGGCGCACAGCACCAGCTCAAAGGAGTCCGGAATCGTGATCGGCTGCAGGCTAAAGTAAGGCAGGCGCAGGATGGGCCGCTCAAGCTGTGGCTGCAGCAGCCGTTCCCAGGGCAGCAAAGGCAGGTGGCCGTAAGGTTGGGCCAATTCCAGCCAGAGGGGCTGCGGCGGTTCTAGATGGGCGGCCAGGGCCGCCCCAATATTGCCGGGCAGCTCAAAAGCGGGTTCACTATAATGATACCGGCGACGCCGCAGCTCTTGGAGCGTGGCCGGCAGGCCCAGGCTCTGGGCGCCGACGGCGCGCCGCAAAATAGGCACTTCGGCCCGTTCGAACTCAAAAACGGCTTGTCCGGCAGGAAAATTTTCCGGATCCGAGCGGTCCAGGTAAAGCTTGAGTACGGCCAGATCGTACTGTCGCTTGACAGGTTCAGCCATGGGGCAGCCTCCTTACCGGGCGAGTTGGTTGTAAAGGGCCCACCAGGTGAAGCGGTTACTGATATCGCCGTGGCCGGTGATGGCGTTATGGCCATTCAGCGCATATATTTGCGGCGCCCCGGGTCCCAAGTCATAAGGCTGGCCGACATCTTTCATCGTAATTTCCCGGCAATCGTCTGCACAACCGCCCGGTCCGTAGCCGCCCAGGGCGGCATATCGATTGGGCGGACCTGCTGCGGCAATTTGCAGGTCGCCCTCATCGGTCCGGCGTCGAACGGCCAGGTGGAACCAACGCGTGAGGGGACCGTCTCGGCGGCTAAACGTCAACAGAATCGGCTGCACCACCCTGGCCAGGGCGGCGCGATAGCCGCCGGGCTGGCCCGAACCGGTCGCATCTTCCGCAAAGCAAAGGTAGGAGACGGCCGGCTGCAGCAACAGCAGGGAATTTACCGGGTGCGGCACGGGTTTGAAGCACAGGGCCGACAGGACCACTTTGCAGCCGTAGGAATGGCCGATGAGATGGAGCCGGGCGCCCTGGCTGCGAGACAGCAGCTCCCGCAGGAGGGGTCCAACACCGTAGGCGCCGACGGTGCCGGCTCGATCTTTCATGTGCCACACGGTCGCGGCCCGGACGAGATGGCGGGGATCCAGCCTGGTCAGGAGGTCACCGGCCAGATCGGGTGGCTCTGTTCCGGCCTCTTCATCAGCCAAACCAAACTCGCCGGACGTATCTTCAAGGCTGGGGGTGGCGCTCTGCCACAGCCTGAGCAGCTCCTCAGCCGAGGCCAGGGGACTATCGTCGGGCAGATCGTCTCCCAACCGGCTCGCAGCGGCGTAGACCGGCAGCAGGATTCGGGCCAGCTCCAGCGCCTCAGCACGGTCCATTTTTTGTCGCTGGACGAGTCGATAGAAAGACTCGATGTCTTGCGGGTCAAGCAGCTCGGTCAGAGCCTCGATTTCTTGCCGCTCTTGAGCCACGGCCTCGTCGGCCACGTGCGGCTCGCCGGCAATATCGGGGCCCGCCTCCCACGGCGTTACCAGAGCTGTACTTGGCCAAAAGATACCGACCAGAAGCGGGTGAACGGGCCGGGGATAGCTGAGCTGCCGGCTACGGCGCAGGTCCATGTAGCCCTTTAGAAAATGTTCGTAGCGGTCGGTCGCCACCCGCCAATCGTTATTCCAGCCGTGAGAGAAGAGCACAATATCCGTGTAGGTCCCACTTTGCACGGCAGTTAGCAGATGGTCGCGGGTTAGGGGACCGGTGCAGTTCCCTTTTTTATCAAACGGGATAATATACCAGGGGGCCTGCTGCCCCGCTTCAATC
>JBFGLD010001322.1:0-2082 GCA_041576335.1 Anaerolineae bacterium
ATCAACAAGATAACGCATCTTGCTGACATCTTTTATCGACGTTCGCTAGATGGTGGTCGAACCTGGTCAACGCCGGTCAACCTTTCCGGAACTCAGGTGGGCGAAACCGGAGCCAAGCTCAATATCGACTCGCAAGGCATTCTCTATGCTACCTGGGACGAAGGCTGGGATCGCAAAACGGACGAGGGCAGGTCGAAACAGAGTGTCGTGACTATCTCAGGCGATGGCGGCCACACCTGGTCGCCCAAAGTTGCCTTTTCTTATCCGGACTTTGGCAACATTCAGTTGGAGGTCACCGGCGATGGCCGGGAAAAGGCCCTCGCTATCTGGCGAACGACAAAGCGTAAAGAAATCTATTTTAGCTGGTCGACCGACCAAGGCGTTTCCTGGAGTGAACCCAGAGTCGTGCCTAACCTATTCGCTCGGCCGGCGGAAGATACTGCTTTCGACAACTATGACCTGGAGGTCGATAGCGCCGGTACGTTCCACCTTATCGCCGTAGGTCGGCGCGGCTCTAACCGTAACTTAAGCCAGTTATATCACTTAAGTTGGGACGGCCAGAGCTGGTCAGAGCCGCTGTTGGTGTATGGCGGTGCCGGCTGGCCCGAGTCTCCCCGGCTGACCGGCAGCCGAGGTAACCAACTGCATCTGGTGTGGTATGTGCGCGACTCTTTAGATTTGAACAACCTCAGTCGCTACCAGGTTTGGTACAGTCAGGCTGTTACCGGCGCAGATTCCAAACCACTCCCGTCTACCCCGACCCCCTCCGCCGAACCAACCCCAACGCCTCTGCCAGTCGTCAACCTGACTCCAACCGTTCCCAAATCAGCGATCACGCAGGAAGAATTGGGCGCCATCCGCGGCATCAACGCCAATGCTCTAATTAGCGATGACGACCTACCCATCTTGCTGGCAAAAAGCCTGGCACCCATAGGCGTGATCATTGGCGGGTTAGTTCTCGGACGTCGTCTCTTTCGGACGAGCCGCCGGACGCAGCGATGAGCACTTCTCAATCGGATATCGGGTGTAAAATATGACTTCACACTGCCGGTTAATCGCCGTGAGCAGGCTCGTTTTACTCATATTAATTGCGTGCGGCGGTTCCAAATTAGCGGCCGCCTCGGCACCCTTAACAGCGGCCGGCCCGCAGATTAGACAGGTTGAATCAAATACAGGTATCATTAGTCGCTACGACAAGTTTGAAATAACGTTTCAGATCGCAAACTCAACCGCTTCCACCCCGCACCTCCCCTATGACCCTACGCCGCCGGCCGGGGTTACGCCCGGCACCGGCATTAGCGTCGAGGCGCTCCTCTCGAATGACAATTGGGCGACCACTTTCGTCCAGCCGGCTTTCATATATCAAGACTTCGTCCGCAGCCGGCACAACGGTTTTGAACATATTTACCCGCTTGGCAAGCCGGTCTGGAAAGTGCGTTTCGCCCCGCGCCAAACGGGCTTGTGGCGCTATCGCCTCAGGGCCACCGATGCCGGAGGTACAACCTACTACCCGGCCAACGGCGACCTAAACTTCGTGGTCACCGAGTCAAATCTTCCCGGCTTTCTGCACGTCAGCCGGACCGACCCACGTTATTTTGAATTCGATGACGGTACACCTTTTATCGGGGTTGGACACAATGAAAGCTTTGAAACCAATGATGGCGGCGTATCCCTCTCAACCTACGCCGCCGACGAGCGGTTAGCCCGCTTCCAAGAAACCGGAACGAACTTTGCCCGCCCCTGGTTAAGTGGGGCCGGTATTGCCGGTTCGGCCTGGGCTCCGTGGACTTCCCATATCCGAGATTACTACGGCAACGTGCCGTACATCACCCTTATGGCAACTGAAGCTTATAACGCGAATGGGCTGTCCCTGGTCTTGACACCCTATGACGCCTGTGTCTTTCAGGGTTTCCAGGGTGGTCCTGTGCCGGTATTGCCTGATAAGACTTACCGGCTGACCGCTCGAGTCAAGACGGTCAATGTAAACGCGCCGGCCACACCCCGTAAGCCGTTCGGTTTTACCGTAAAGTTGGGTAGCTGGTTGGGCCGGACCGGCGACCCAGTCAACCCTTTACATTGTGA
>JBFGLD010001323.1:0-2075 GCA_041576335.1 Anaerolineae bacterium
CCGCCACGCCGGCGAGCTCATCGCCCGATTTTGGCTCGTTGGCCTTTCCCATCAAATCGCGAATGTCACAAAATTCATATGTATTTCCAAAAAGTTTTGTCCGCAGCAGCATAGGCTTTCCCCTTTTGATAAAAAAGGTCACGTGTGGGGCACTTTGCTTGACAGGCATATCAACGGAGGTCAGATAAAAACTTTCCACTAGATTGTTGGTGCGACTTTGCGGGCGGCACCGGCGTGGCAGGGAAAGCTTTATGGGGGACCATTTGACCTGTCTGACTATAATCCATCTTTCACATAAGAGCAAACCTTATAGTTACCTTTCAAAAATCTTTCTTCTTTCTAAGCATCCAAGATTTTAAGGTCCGGCGTTCAAAAATCATATTGACAAAGCCGCATAAATATGGTAACATCAACTCCAGAGAGTTCCGAGGAGTTTGGAAGACACCTCGAGCGGAAAGTAGCTGAAAAGGAAGTCCGATTCAACAAACGGCGATATTTTATTTATAAGGTAGAACCGTAGACCGGTTAAACAGTAGCGATATTGGGAAACCGGCGACTGACTGAAGTGGTTGCAACATCAGCCAAGAGTTGAAAAGGATCACTTTTGGGGACGCCCAGGAGCAAGTAAGTTACCGGAAACTCGAAAGGATCTGAAGGCTAATTGGAACTCTCTCTTTTTTGGAGAAAAAACCCGGTGCACACCGGGTTTTTTGTTGCCTGCGGTGTTTCCTACTCCGGGTCGAACTTGGCAATATATGGCAGGTTGCGATAACGTTCCTGATAATCCAAACCGTAACCGACGACATAGTCCTCGGGAATATCGAAGCCTACATAGGCCAGACCAAGGTCGATGATCCGGCGATGGCCGCGGTTAAGCAGCGTACAGACCTTGAGGCTTTGCGGTTTGCGTAAGCGCAGAGTACGCATAATGAAGTGAGTCGTAAGACCGGTGTCAATAATGTCCTCGACCAGCAGCACGTGGCGACCTACCAAGGGAAACTCGAGATCTTTGGTTAGATTCACCACACCACGTGTTTGCGCACTGGGCCCGTAACGGGTAACAGCCAGAAAATCGACAGTCACCGGGATGGTCATGACCCGCAGTAGGTCAGCCATAAAGGTGAAGACCCCCTTAAGGATCCCGATCGCAATTAGGTCCTTACCCGCATAATCACGGCTGATCTGAGTGCCCAATTGCCCAACACGTTGTTGAATTTGTTCAGTTGTCAAGAAAATTGGCCCAATATTTTCAGGCCATGCAGGGAGGGGCGCTGTGTCCACAGAAGTTCTCCCGTAAGACCCAGGATGCAGGTTGCTCGCAGAGATTAGCGAGCCTTATTCTCCAACGCTACCCAACGAACCCGCCATCATCCTTCAAACCGTACTTACGCATAATGTGCCTAATATCGGCCCGGTTTAAGAGCTTGATATTGACCTCTGGGTACAGCTTGCGGAGTTTGCGAAGCTTGCGATTCTTTTTGGTAATGAGCCGTTGCTCCATGGTGGTTAGCTCTATGTAGAGATCCTGCCCCGGCAGATAAAAATCAGGGCTAAAAGCCTCCAGCACATTGCCCTCTTCATCCCACTTGAGCTCAAAGGTTCGCGGCTCATACTCCCAGGCAATTTTGTAAAAATCAAGAATGCGAGCAAACTGTGCTTCGCTGGGATGGGAAAACTTCAGCTTAGCCTTGGACTTACCATTTTCTGCCATAAACTCTCTTCGCTGATATTAAAAACCAGAACACCTAATCAATCGAATAACTGAGGGTGCTCAATCTGGCCGGCTGATAGGTAGGTAAGATTTAAGTTCACGGCTTGAGATACGTCTGGCAAACTCGCCTTAAGGATTAGGTAGTACACTATGATAGCACTCGCCTGGCAAGCTTACTATAATCAAATTCTGGGCTTTTCCGCCCGGAACGATGCCTTACGTGCGCGTATCTACGTTACAATTATACCATAAGTTTCCATAAAGTTAAAGCATGTAAAATGTTATAGCAGGGTTATTGCAGAGTCCGTCAGCTTAGTCCAAACTGGGCCAGTTTCTCTGTTTTGTAGCGACCTATAACCCAAAA
>JBFGLD010001324.1:0-2074 GCA_041576335.1 Anaerolineae bacterium
CCGCCCCGAGAACGATGCGGGCCAGCCGGCATACGGTTTCGGCTCGTGTCAACCTCACGCAAACCCCTACAACCGAAATATCCATAAAGGCTCGCGGCACGTGTTTAATATAAATGATTTCTGTCTTTGTAGAAGGAACATTAATTCGCCGGAGCAATTCACCGGGAGCCAGCGCCGATTGCCCCGGCCCCAGGAAAAAGTCCTCTAACAAAAGTTCGCGCTCGCCGTGCTGTCCAACCAGTTGGACTGTCGCACCGAGCGCAATCAGTGGGGGCGCTAAATCGGCCGAGGGGGAGGCGTTACACAGGTTACCGCCAACCGTGGCAAAATTACGAATCTGTTTGGAAGCCATCAAGCCGGCCGTTTTCGCCAGGCAAGCATAATGGGAGCGGATTATGGGCGAACGGGTTAACTCCCCCAGGGTGGTCAGCGCTCCCAATTGCAGGCCGGTTTCTTCATCGTAGGCGATCCCTTTTAGTTCCGGCAGGCGTTTGATATTAATAAGGGTCGCCGGCGTTTCCAGGCCTTTCTTCATCTTTATAATAATTTCCGAGCCCCCGGCCATAAAGCAGGCATTCCCGTTCGATTGGTGGAGCAAATCAAATGTTTCTGGCAGGGAGTTTGGCGTAAAATGGTCAAATGCTTGCATGGTTGATTTCCGACCTTGATATCCGCGCCGCCGCTTTTTGCCCAGGCTGCAATCAGGGGAGAGCCCGTATCGAGTCCTGAATTTTTGCCGGTGGGCCAACAAAGTTGAAACCCGCTTCTAAAGCTCCAAGATTTAGCTCCCGACCGCGCGGTGCGATGGCTATAAGGACTTCTCGAACGGCTTCAATGGGCAGCGGCAGGGCCGGACTGGCTACGGCAAATCCGGCCAAAATAACATTAGCCACGGCAGCGGAACCCAATTCCAGGGCCAGTTGGCTTGCCGGTAATGAGAATACCTGAATATTAAGCCGCTGCAGGTGTCCGGCGACCTCTGGTCGTAGTCCGCGCTCCGGGTTCGTATTGACAAATACAGCTCCGCCTCGACGTAGAAACGGTAAGTTGCGTACCGCCTCATCCGGCTCCAAGGCCAGCAGCAGGTCGGCGGTGCCCCGTCGAATGAGCGGGGCTTCGCTTCCCTTAATTTTTAGGTGTGAAATCACCGAACCACCACGCTGGCTCATGCCATGGGTTTCGGACACCATGACCGGCTGTCCGAGCGCCACCGCGGTTTGTGACAGCAGGCGAGTTAGAAAGACCACCCCCTGCCCACCCAAACCTGCCAAAATCAGTTTAAGTTCGTTCATTGGACTTACCCTAGACCAATACTATTCGAGAGCGTTCGGAAACTTATTGGGTCACCAAATGAATAACGCGCTCTATTCAAATAAATGAGAAGATCAGGTGACAGCCACCGGCGATATCTCGCCTCCTGCCACGGCTGCCGGTACGATGAAGCCTTTGTAACAAGCGTCGATACATTGTCCGCAGTCTATACAAATCTTGTAGTCTATATCAACCCGGCTCCGATCAGGCTGAAGGAAAAGGGCCGGGCACTCGAAGGCTTCGAGGCAATAACGACACCCATCACATTCCTCGGTTATGACCACCGGCAGCGGATCTTCACGTACCGGCGTCGGGTCAAAGAGAACGCAGGGGCGGTCGGCAATGATCACGGCCACGCCGCCCGTTTCCGCTTCAGCGTAAGTGTGAGCTTCACGCAGAGCTGCCTGAAAACTTTCATGGTCGTAGGGATCAGTTTCCTTAACAAAATCTACGCCGCAGGCGCGTACGATATTGGGAATCGAGACGACCCGAGCGGCGTCGCTGCCATCGGCCAGATGTTTGTTGGCGGCCGTCGGTTGGAAACCGGTCATGGCGGTGGTCCGGTTGTCAAGAATGATGAGCACAAAACGTGCACCGGTGTGGACGGCGTTGATCAGCGGCACGACCCCCGAATGCAAAAACGTCGAGTCGCCAATGGTGGCGATGATCGGCCGCTTATCCCCCAGCAGTCGATTAGCTTGAAAAAAGCCGTTAGCCATCGTTACCGAAGCCCCCATATCCACAAAGGTATCAACCGCCCGCA
>JBFGLD010001325.1:0-2069 GCA_041576335.1 Anaerolineae bacterium
CCGATCTTGAAATGGTTGGTGTTGACCAGGATTCCGGCCTCGGCTTTTACAACTGCCCCGGAGCGATATCCTATCTCAAACAGAGCGATGTCGCCGTTAGCATCGGCCAGTAGCAGGTTATTCCGACCTAAACGAGGCATTGACTGAAGATAATCCAGGGCTGAATACACGGTCTTGTGATCTTCCAAAATGTGCATGGAAAGAGCATAAGTAGGCAAGCCCGGCCCAACATCGGTGGAGGAAACGTGCGTATCGGCTATGGCCAGTCCGGCTTCGTTGAAACCGGCGACAAAAACACCGGGGCTACCGGCACTGGTTATGAAGGTGTAGCGGTAGCCGGTTGCCGGCTCGGCCCGCACTACAATTTGCAGGGGCAGATGTTCCAGACGGTAGTCTCGATTTTTAACCAAGATGGGCTGACCGTTGGCAGTAGCAGGCCTGGCAGCGGCCCAGGTGGTACACCCTTCGGATGTTTCCGCATTTTTTTGATTGATCTGACAGCGGCGGGTGGTCAAAGCATCGTTCAGAAAGGCCACCAGATTATAGCGCAATAGCTTGTCAAATTCTAAATCCAGGCTGTTAGCCAGGCCACGAATGACCGCCACAGTAGATGGGTCAACTGTTTGTATAACCTGTTGTGTCTCCCAAACTAACGCTTCAAAGGTTTCATCAGGGTCATCCTGCTCAAGCTGGGCAAAACGGGCCTCAATAGCTTTGACAATATGACGACGTAGAGGTTTGACCTGTTGGCCGTGCTGGTAGCCCATTTGGTAATGGTCGCCCTTAATGTGGATGATTTGTGAGGTTGTCATTTGTTATTTGGGTCAAGTCCTGAAGTAAGTTTACAAAAAAGATGCATAGAAATTAACATAAATAATGAAATTCAGAAGGAGCCCGATAATTCAAAGCCAAATGACTAACTATTCATAAAGCCAACATGCCACGCGATGGCCCTCAACCTCAAACCGGGGCGGGAACTCTTGCTCACACTCCGGTCCCTTCTTGGCAAAGCAGCGGGTGTGGAAGGGGCAGCCGGAAGGCGGGTCTATAGGGCTGGGAACCGTGCCTTCAAGAATAATCCGCTCGCGGCGGGCGTTTTTTTCAACGACCGGAATGGCGGCCAGGAGCGCCTGGGTGTAGGGATGTCGGGGATTATCAAATAGGGATTGCGTTTCTGCCTCTTCCACAAGATGGCCCAGATACATCACGGCTACCCGGTTGCACAAATAGTAAATTACGCTCAAATCGTGAGCAATGAACAGGTAGGTCAGGTGAAATTCATCCTGCAGTTCTTGCAGCAGGTTAATGACCTGAGCCTGAATGGAAACATCCAGGGCCGAAACCGGTTCATCAGCTACGATAAATTCGGGACGCACGGCCAGCGAGCGGGCAATGCCAATTCGCTGCCGCTGTCCACCGGAAAATTGGTGGGGATAAGCATCAATGTGACGCTCGCTCAGGCCAACCCGTTTGAGCAGGCGCAGGGTTTCAGCCTCGCGTTCCTGGGCATTTTTCATGCCGCGTTGACGCAGGGCTACGCCAACAATATCACGTACGGTTTTGCGTGGATTAAGCGATGAGTATGGATTTTGGAAGATAATCTGGGTGACACGGAAAAAACTCAGGTAGCGGGTTTGGGCTTCAATGCTTTCGTCCGGCGCGCTCACCACAGCCGAGTCATCAAACAAGACCTGGCTGGATTGCTTGAGCGGGTCAGCCTGCGACACGCTAATGCGGTCGCTGAGCACCGGCTGGTTGCGAAAGAAGAGTTGGCCGGCGGTTGGTTCGTGCAGGCGGGTCATCACCCGGCCCAGGGTGGTTTTGCCACAACCACTTTCTCCGACCAGGCCCACCGTTTCGCCGGGCCAAATTTTCAGACTGACGTCATCTACGGCTTTGACCAATTTATCCTTTTGCCCGGCCAGCAGTTTACCCAGCATGCTGGCCCGCACCGGAAAGTATTTTTTGATGTTGCGGGCTTCTACCAATGGAATACCGGTTTGGGGCGGCGTCATCGTGCAGCAACCTCCTCTATAACGTACTGTTCACCGGCCTCATACTGGATACAG
>JBFGLD010001326.1:0-2069 GCA_041576335.1 Anaerolineae bacterium
ACTAATGGAACTGGTCGGTAACCTTGACCTGGAAGATAGGGTGCATTTCAGCACCAAACTTCTTCCAATTGAAAACCTGCCCAAGCTCATTATGAGCACCGCTGACGTTGGCATAGTGCCCTATCGCCGGGATATCTTCACCGATGGCATCTTGCCCACCAAATTGATGGAATATACGGCCTTAGGTGTGCCCGCTGTAGTCTCGCGAACACCGGCGATTGAGTGTTATTTTGATGACACGATGGTTGAGTATTTCACCGCCGATAATCTGGACGACCTAACAACCGCCATTAGACGATTATACCAAGATCGATCCCGGCTGCAGTTGTTGGTCGAAAATTCTGATAAATTTAATCAGCGCTACGCCTGGCAGACCCACGCCGCGGAGTATGTTACGCTGGTAAAACATCTAGGAGGCAGATCATAGTCACCGAGTCGATTACGCTGCAAGCTGCCGAGATAACTGCTGACCGGCGTGAAGAGTGGAATAGTCTCATTGCCCGGCAGCCCTTTTTTATGCTTATGCAGACGTGGGAGTGGGGTGAGTTCAAGCAGAACACGGGTTGGCGAGCCCTCCGCCTGGCCGTAGAGCAGGCTGGGAAAATTGTGGCCGGAGCCCAGGTGCTGATTCGCTCTGCCCCCCTGGGCCTAGCAGCCGCGGCTTATGTTCCAAGAGGACCGGTTGTGGATTGGGATAACGAGGCAGTCGTTCAAACCTTACTATTCGCCCTGCACGATGCAGCGCGACGCCACCGTTGTATTTCGCTTAAGATTGAACCGGTCGCCGCTTATTCTGCCAAATTGGCCCAACGTTTGGCAGCGCTCGGCTTCCAAGAGAGCGTATTTAATAACCAACCGCAATGCAGTATGCTGGTCGATTTGACCCCCGACCCGGATACCATTCTCGCCAATATGAGTAAAACGACCCGCTACAATATTCGCTACAGCACTCGCAATGGCGTCGTCGTGCGCGAGGCAATCGAGACGGATTTTGACTTTTTTTACGACTTGTTGTCCTACACTGCCGAGCGGGCGGGTTTCCCGGCCCGGTCTAAAGCGTACTACCTTCAAGAATGGAACGAATTTGTCAAAGACGATCGGATTAAGTTATTTCTGGCTTTTTACGAAGGAGAGCTGTTGGCCGGCCGCATGGCGGCCGCGTTTGGAAATGTCGCTGCGACTCTCCACAGCGGTTCCTACCATAACCATAAAAAATTGAAACCCAATGAACTCTTGATGTGGACGTGCATGCAGTGGGCCAAATCTAAGAATTGCACGATTTATGACGTGTGGGGTATTCCGAACGAAGTTGGCGAGGCTGTATATAATGATCAACCCCTGCCGGAAAAGCAGGAAGGGGGTTTATGGGGGGTATATCAATTCAAACGAGGCTTTGGCGGCGAGATTATTTACTACGTTGGCACTTATGATTACATTTATTCAAAACCTTTGAATTGGCTGATGAATACGGCCATGGATCGGTTAGGCTCTATAGATAGGTTAGCCCAATTAGGTGACCGGCTCAACGCCGGGTCAGGGCAGCGGCTAGCCGGTAGTTGATCGAGCGGGGACATCTTGTGAGCGTCAACACACGTAGGTACATGATGCGGCTCTATGAGCAACTTACAGGACGTCGCTTACTGACCCATCTGGATGAATTGGGGCGTATACAATGGTTAAGCCGGACTGAACTGATGAGGCTGCAGGGCCACAAGCTGCACCAGGTGCTCGCCTATGCCTACCGCTACGTACCCTATTATCGCCGCATTTTTGATCAGGTTGGGTTTAAACCGGGTGAAGTTCTGACCAACCCGGCTGCGCTGCGCAAAGTGCCCGTTTTAACAAAACCTGTCATTCGAAGTCACTTCGGCGAGCTGTTAACGACTGAACCCCGGCGCCAGTCTCAACTGAGGCAGCTTAGCACCAGCGGCTCAACGGGCCAACCGCTTAAGTTCATGCAAGATACAAATTTCCGTGATTACTTCACCGCCGCCGTGCATCATCATTTGGCTTGGGGGGGGTGGCATTTGGGGCAACCCCACGCCTATATCGGTGGGGCCAGCTTTGAG
>JBFGLD010001327.1:0-2069 GCA_041576335.1 Anaerolineae bacterium
CATAAGAGCTAATTCGGGGGGGGTTGTTGGCAAAGTATTCATCCGGATTTGGATTAATAGGCAGGCCGCTAAGTTGTAACCTATCCTCTTCTATCCGAAAGTAGGGTTTTTGTGCGACTCTAACTGCTAAGATGCTGCGGTCTAAATCAAGCGTCATCAGGCTTATCACCACATAAGGTCGATCATAGCGCTGCACTGAATTTCGAAAAAGTAAGTATATTTGATCGACGCCGTAATTACCCACCCCATAATTCAACAAATAATGATACTTTGAAAATTCTTCATCACTATTCAAGAGGTCCTGGAAGCATAGAACTTCTCGTTCACATCCTGCAAAGGAGTCACCATACAACAGAACCGGTCTTCGACCACGCAGATATTTAACATCATCGTGAACGTAACTCTCTCGAGAAAAATCACCGACCCAGCCTAAAACAGGATGAGAGTGTCTGGGTGGTTTGTGGCCAAAATGATAAACGAGTTTCCAGTAATCATCATCCGAAAAATAATCCGCATAGTTACCCGGCTCCCTCAATGTTTCGAACGCCGGGAGATTGCCAAAGAGAAGCATGCGAAAGCCGATTTCCGTGGTTACGAACCCAATAAATAGTGAAAATGAGAGCAAGATGGTGTTAAGTAAATAGGATTTAACGTTCATATTTGGTCCAAGACTAATATTAGCCTGCGTTTTGGCTGAAACTTTCTCGAATTGAGACTATTCTCAGGCGAAACTCTTTCCACGTCCTACGTCCCGCGAATTTGGCTCGTGGAACGTGGGCTGCGAGCCAACAGATTCTCACGAGCTGACTTTCCGAGAGATCTCATTGCAACGCATAGGCAAAGATTTGGATACCGCTAATCTCATTTTCTTCCAACAGACGGTAACGACCGTCAAAGTTCCGTTTTTGGGCCAATTGATAGGCAACCGACTGGTCCAGGCCGACCACCAACCAAGCTCGCTCGTGCCCGCGGACGGCCGATTCCAGAGTCTGAGACCGGCCGCCGATTGCGGCAATAATAGGCTGCGAGGCTGCATTCTCCCGCATCACCTTCGGATCGGGTAAAAGAATGTGTTCGGTGCTGTGCTCACTACGCTCGTAGGACAGAAAAGGCAAATAAGAGCCAGGGCTGGTATGCAGGATCACATCGCCCGGTTGTGTATGTTCAAAGACAAAGCGGGCCGCCTCACGCCAGGCCGGTTTGGCAAAGGTCGGGTTAAAGTAAAAGTTGAGCACGGATATCAGCATCATGGCCAACAAGGGCCCAAAAATCAAGATGTTAAGTTTCCTATGCGGCGTACGGGCCAACCCCCAGCCCACGAGCAGGTAAAAGGCCGGGGCTGCAGTGATCACCGTCCGCAGTTGAAACATTGGGATGAGCAGAAGCGAAATGATAAAGGTGCCCAACAGGGGCACAAACCCCCACAGCAATAACCATAACAGGGGTTGAACCGGTACATCATTATTGAAGGCATGGCGCACGTTATTGAGAACGACAAAAATAATCAGAAGCGTTGCCGTCAAGGCCACGACAATACCCCATACCGGCAAGGTGTAACCGGTGAAAAAGGCTGATAAAGTCGTGAATAGCAATAAGGGGTGGGGGGTTTCAATCCAATAGGTATCAAAGACGGCCCGAGTTTGGGACGTTAAAATGCCAATCCAGGGGAAGTACAGCAATATCACAACACCCATGGATAAGAGAAAATGAAAAACTCGACCGCGTCGCCGGTCAACCAGCAGGACGTACAATCCCATTGCCGCCAGAACCGGGAAGGCAAAGTAAGCGGTATAACAAGCCAGGGTGGTTCCCCCGCTATAAAGAACCCACCAAAACAACCTGTCTTCGCGAAGCGCTCGGAACAAACTCCACGCGCTGAAAATGGTCAATAGCAGCAGCAGCGTATACATCCGCGCTTCTTGGGCGTAGAACAGCTGTAAGGGCGAAATAGCCATTATGAAGCCCGCCGCTAAACCAACCTCATCATCAAAAAGCTCCCGGCCCAATAGAGTAAGCACAAAAACAGCCCCGGCCCCACTCAGAGCCGAAGGAAAACGCGTCAGCCATTC
>JBFGLD010001328.1:0-2067 GCA_041576335.1 Anaerolineae bacterium
CACGGACTCTTCGGCCGCTATAAGGGTCAATACCTGGGCACTTTTGGCAGTATGGCCACCCAGAGCTTCCACGAAACCAAAAACTTCACCTGCGGCGAAGGTGGGGCCCTGCTGATCAATGATCAGCTCTTTTTGGAGCGGGCCGAGATTATTTGGGAAAAGGGCACCAACCGCAGCAGTTTTTTCCGGGGCCAGGTAAATAAGTACACCTGGGTCGATATCGGCTCCAGCTATTTACCTTCCGATACCCTGGCCGCCGCTTTACTAGCCCAGCTAGAAAAAAAAGAGGTTATTCAATCTACCCGGCGGCGGGTATGGGAGTATTACGATCGGTATCTTCGGGATTGGGCCGCAGCCCATAGAGTGGGTCTCCCTTCGGTGCCCGCCCACTGTGATCAGGCCTACCATCTTTACTATATGCTGCTGCCTTCCCTTGATCATCGGACGCAGCTCATCAAATGCTTAAAATGCAATGGCATTCAAAGTGTTTTTCACTATTTGCCACTGCACCTGTCACCAATGGGGCAAAAGTGGAATTATCAGCCGGGCGATTGTCCCGTAACTGAAGATGTCAGCGACAGGCTCCTTCGTTTACCGTTTTATAATAACCTGTCACCTGAAGCTCAGGCCACAGTCTGTGAGAATATTTTCGAAGCAAGCCAATATTGGTAAGGGAACTCTAGTGCCCGAGGTAATTAACTTTTGAAATCTAATTTTCCATTCGTAAACATAAATTTACTACTCAAGATAAGCTGGAGCTTGCTGGTTCTCTTGATTGCCGGCTGTAGTACCGCCCCTGCCGCGGAACAGCCGCCGACAACCGACGTTGACACGCCAACCCCGGTTGCAACTGCCACGCTACAAGCTCCAACCCGCCAAATCCCTACACCCACGGCGGAGAAACCCATCGAAGAGGCGGCTGCGGCTACACCCGAACCAACGGCAACCCCCGAACCTGGGCCGGTGACACCGCCGACGGCGCCTCCTGAACCCTCACTACAAGCAGATCAACTAACCTCAGTCGGGGCCGGTTTTGCCTTACGATTTTTTGGTACCGGCAGCGGTGATATCGACCGGATAAAAATTCCTATCGACGCCCCAGGCGCAACGGCGGATGTTGGCACCACCGACTTTACCCTGGAGTGGTGGATGAAAGCCGACCCGGGGGCAAATAACAGCGGTGACTGCACTATCGGCAACGACAACTGGATCACCGGCAACATTATCTTCGACCGTGACGTTTGGGGCGACGGCGATTACGGTGATTATGGGGTTTCGCTGGCCGGCGGCCAGCTTGCGTTTGGCGTCAACAACGGCCTTGAGGGGGCAGGCATTTGCAGCGTAAGCACCGTGGCTGATGGCGCGTGGCACCATATCGCCGTAATCCGGCGTCAGTCCGACGGGTTGATGGGTATCTTTGTCGATGGCCGGC
Organism: Anaerolineae bacterium; assembly: GCA_041576335.1. Taxonomy (GTDB): domain Bacteria; phylum Chloroflexota; class Anaerolineae; order 4572-78; family J111; genus JANQQF01. The sequence goes on from JBFGLD010001328.1 coordinate 1,433, forward strand.
TTGAGGTTCAAGCGAATGGCCCGGGTGGTGATGTGAGCTACCGCGAGGGACGTCCGACCGAATTTGCGAACGACCCGTTTCTGGTCATTGGGGCCGAAAAACATGATGCGGGCTCAGAATATCCATCGTTCAGCGGTTGGGTCGACGAAGTCCGCCTATCCACCGTGCTGCGCTATACCGCCGATTTTCCTCGCCCGGCAGCTCCTTTCGAATCTGATCCGGACACAGCGGCTCTATGGCACTTTGACGAAGGCAGCGGCGACGTGGTAAACGACTCAGCCTCCGGGGGTCAGACTGTTGGTTCAATTAAGGTTGGGGGGCCGAACCAGGGGCCGCACTGGGTCGTATCTGACGCACCTTTGTTAGGCGAGTAAAGGATTCTAGGCCATTGACAAACATCACCCGATGATTATCCGCGCCCGTACCGGCCGGTACTACATCTAATCTTTTCTGTGACGGCGGTAAGTTCGGATACGTGACGTAGTGGCTTAAACAAAGTGGGCAAAGACCACTAGACGGGCCTGAGCCGAAACCGAAGTAAAACCGAAGTGCCGTTTGCTAACCTTGAGCAAGAGTTCGTGCATTTTTCGAAGATTACATGACAAAATCGGTTTGTTTTGCAGGATCCGTTCGAA
>JBFGLD010001329.1:0-2062 GCA_041576335.1 Anaerolineae bacterium
AGCACCTCCTGCAGAATCTCGATCGCCCTCAGATACTCGTCTAAATTAATGTGCTCATTTGGCGTATGGTCGAGACTGCTGTCGCCGGGGCCATAGGCTATGGTCGGGGTATTAGGCCAGTTCGGGGCGACCACGTTCATATCGGCAGTACCGGTTTTGACCACAAATCGAGGCTGTCCGCCGGCAGCCCGAATACTCTTCAAAAAAGCTCGGACCAGCGGGTTTGATTTATCCCCTTTATAAGCCAATTCACTGGCGCTAAATTCCAACTTAGTCGACGTGCCTTCCGGCAGCACCGTCTGCACCATCCGGCGCAGCTCTTGCTCCAGATTGACCGGAGTCAGACCCAGCGGCAGGCGTAAACCAATGCTCAGCTCTACCGTGCCAAAAGCCCCGGCATCTTGGCTGGCAATGTGTCGCAGCGAGGGTTCAAGGCGATTAAAGGGGGTCGTGGCCTGATGGACTCGATTAAATGCCTCACAAAATTCTTCAACTCGCTGCCACAAGCTCACGCCCTGCTCGGCGGGCAGCTGCCCCGTACCGGCGGAATGGCTGAACGGGACCCGCAAAACGGCATCCATCAACAGGCGACCTTTGTAACCGAGCGTTACCCGGTCCCAGTTGCTCGGCTCGCCGATGATGCAATAAGTTGGAGGAGATAGGTGAACCGGCGGCTGGGGAGACCTGGTTTCCCTTGGGTATTGGAAAGCATTGTCGTCATTTATGTTTGCGCTGTCGAGCCTTTGGGCCAGAATATGGCGAGCGCCTTTGCTGGTCGCTCCTTCTTCTTCGACGGCTCCGACAACGGTGAGGCGCCAGTCGTCCGGAACCGCAGCCTGGGCTGCCGCCGCGGCAAAGGTGCAGAGCGGCCCTTTGGCATCGACGCTGCCACGCCCGTAGAGAATGTCTCCCTCGCGGCGAACCGGAACTTCGCCGGCAAAGGTATCGATGTGGCCCAGAAGCAGGATTTCATGCGCACCGCTGCCTTTCAGACCGACGGCATTGCCCACCTCGTCGACATATGCCCTGAGCCCGTGGGCATTCATCCAACCGGCCAGATATGTTGCCGCCTTGGCCTCGTGTTCGGAGGGAGAAGGGATCGAGACGAGTTTCGTTAGCAGCTCGATCGCATCGATTTCAGACTTTTCCGTAATCATATTACGGTTCTCTAATCACAAGGCTGTCAAAATCTACTGTGGCTGATTGGCCGGCTTCGAATACCTCGACCACCAAACTGATTGTGCCCCCGGCCAACGTATCATCTTCGACGACGGCCAACTGTTCCCCATTAACGCTAAAAGTCAAAGTGCTGCCCACGGCCATGATCGTGACCTCGTTTGTTTGCCCAGGTTTAATGGCCTTGCTGCTCGTCCAGTCTTGAAGCGCAGTCCACTCACCCGAAAACAGAAAAACCGCGTAAAGCCCATCGTTACCAAACTCGAATACATAATTCTCCAGGTCATCATTCCCGCGAAAGGCGATGCCGTAGGAGTAATAGGTTTCGCTGTCGCGGGGAGTCGCCTCCATAGTTAAAACGAAGTCAGAAAATTCATGGTTCGGCAGATTTCTTTCAACATAAACCGAATTTTTGGCGGTGACCTTAACCGTGTAAACACCATCTTCGATAGTGATTTCTTCATGGCCTAAATCATCCTCAAATTCACCAGTGACCCAACCGTTGTCATCGGAGTCAAAATATTCAGCAAAAATAGTATCGCCGCTGCTGGTCACCGTATCAATACGCTGATCGTTGAGGGTGGTGAACAATACGGCCAGGCCGGCGATAAGGGCGGCCACCACCATACACAACCCGCCCGCAAAGATAACTCCAATGAGCAGCAGCACGCCGCGGCTGTTTTTTGATTTTATCGGTGGCTTTGTATGGATAGCTGCAGGAATTTGGGTGGGCTCGCTGTCCGGTTGGTGTTGTTTGAGTTGGTCAGTCATGATTGTAATTGCTCGTCACTGTTGAGCAGGCGTAATACCTCCGGTAATAGCGCTTGGCTGGTGGCCATGGCTTCGTTACCATAGATTGTCGTATTGCCTTGCCAGTCGCCAAAAT
>JBFGLD010001330.1:0-2057 GCA_041576335.1 Anaerolineae bacterium
CCTGCGCCGGGTTTAGCCCTTCACAAATTGCTGCTTTTTTGGGTGAGCGAGGCATTTTTGTGTGGCACGGCAACTACTATGCGATCAATGTTACCGAGCGCCTGGGGGTCGAAAGTTCGGGTGGTATGGTTCGGGTGGGTCTGGCTCACTATAATACCCGGACTGAAGTTGACCGACTCTTAGCCGTACTGCGGGAGATGGTGGCGTGAATTTAGGGACAATTCTCTGGCTGCACGACCGGGTTGGAAACGCAGCGCCGCTTTTTATGATTTTGCTGGGCATTTTGAGCTTTATCAACTATTTCCGGGGGCTGGGCGTAACCGGCAATGTAATCGGTGCCGTCATCGTCGGTGAGGTATTAATGCTAGTTCAGGTAAGCCTGGGCCTTATTTTACTCATCTCAGGCTTGTATCCGCCCCAACTCATTCACTTTTTGTACGGTGCTCTCACAATTTTAGCCTTCCCAGCTCTGTGGGTTTATACTCGAGGCGCAATCGACCGCAGGGCTTCACTCATGTGGGCCTTAGCGGGTCTGTTCATGATGGGCTTAACCTTACGTGCTATTGGCACCGCCACCTAAAGTCTACCGCTTTTTATTGGGAGAGGAGACTGATGTACGGAGAAATCGCCCTGTTCAGTGGAACGGCTAATCCTCAATTAGCTCAGGAGATTAGCCAGGAGCTGGCTATTCCGCTATGTTCGGCTGATGTTTTTAAGTTTGCCAATCAAAATATTTTTTGCCGGCTCCACGGTAGCGTGCGCGCTAAAGATGTGTTTATTATTCAACCGATCGCCAATTCCTACGACGAGAATGGGCACCTCTCAACAATCAACGACAACTTGATGGAACTTCTAATTATGATTGATACGGCCAAACGAGACTCGGCCGGGCGGATTACGGCCGTAGTCCCCTACTATGGCTACGGCCGTACCGACAAAAAAGACCAGCCGCGCGTGCCCATTACAGCCCGTCTGATTGCCGATATGCTTAGCACCGCCGGTGCCCAGCGCTTTTTAACTCTGGATTTACACGCCGGGCAAATCCAGGGTTTTTTCAACATCCCTGTGGACGAGTTAACAGCTTTTTATCTGTTAAGCGACTATGTTCGCGAAAAGAGGATCTCAAACGGTGTGGTGGTCGCCGGAGACATCGGCGCGACCAAACGCTCGCGTAATTTTGCCCAGGCCTTAGATTTACCGCTGGCAATTATCGAAAAGCGCCGGGTGCAGCGACCCGATGGCAGCCACGCCCAGGCTCTTAACATTATCGGTGATGTCAGAGGAAAGAACTGCGTTATCTTTGATGACGAAATTGACACCGCCGGCACTGTGGTCGAAGCAATGACTTTTTTGGTCAAAGAGGGTGCTCAAGACATCTATGCCTGTGTCACGCACTCGGTATTCTCCGATCCGGCGGTCAAACGATTGGTCGACTCTCCGGTTAAAGAAGTGGTCGTCACCAATACCATTGCCTTGCCCCCCGAAATGAGATTCTTTAAACTAAAGATTCTTTCGGTGGCACCTCTCCTGGCTGAAGTCATTCGCCGAATTCATTTGGGGATTTCAGTAGGCGAGCTATTTAATGAATGAAACCTAGGGAAATTTGGAGAAACTCCGGCAACTAAAACTTGCGAAAAGTTTAGCCTGATTCCCCTGGTTTCTTCTTGTTGGTAAATCGCTTCCCTTTCAACCCGCTTTAGTTGCTGCTGTCGATGCAAGCTGCATTAGTTGGGATATTCAAGAGCTGTCCCGCATAGATTCTGCCCGGATCGGGCACTTGGGGATTATGCGCCATCAAATCTTCTAAGCTTGCGCCTACCCGGCCCGCAATTAGACCCATTGTCTCGCAGCGGGCTACGACGTAGAGGTTACCGCGAATTTCGCCCGGTGGTGGCGGACCGTCGGGGCACGTAAATTTTGGTCTGTTTGGATCAGGTGAAACGTTCGGAACTTCGTACGGTGGCGCAGGACTCGCAACGACAAGCGTAATTGGCTGGCTGACGCTACCCGGGTCGCCGACCTCGCGAATTGCCAGGGCGTGTTCGCCCGGGGCCAGG
>JBFGLD010001331.1:0-2051 GCA_041576335.1 Anaerolineae bacterium
AATTATTAAAACCTACCCGCACGATCCGGCAGCTTTTACCCAGGGCCTGATCCTTGAGAACGGTATTTTGTACGAGGGTACCGGCCTGCGTGGACAATCGAGCCTGCGCAAGGTAGAGTTAGAGACAGGAAATGTGACCCAGATGATAGCCCTTCCCGATCAATTCTTCGGCGAGGGACTCACGCTTTTTGGAGATAATTTAATTCAATTGACCTGGCAATCCAATGTCGGATTTGTTTATGATAGAGAGAGTTTTGAACTGCTGCGAGAGTTTAATTATCCCACGGAGGGCTGGGGACTGACCCACGACACCCAATATTTGATAATGAGCGATGGCACCTCAAATTTATACTTTTTGGACCCGGAAACATTCGCAGAGATCAAACGTATCGAAGTGCACGACCAAGGCTCACCCATAAAGTTACTAAATGAACTCGAATATGTTCAAGGCGAAATCTTTGCCAATGTCTGGCAAACTACCCGCATCGCCAGGATCTCTCCGGAAACCGGTCAAGTTCTCGGCTGGATAGAATTGGCCGGAATTCTGGCCCCACAAGATCTGACCCAACGGGTTGACGTGCTCAACGGCATCGCTTACGATGCAGCCAATGATCGCCTGTTTGTCACCGGCAAATGGTGGCCAAAACTCTTTGAGATTAAATTGACCCCGCTTGAATAACAGGCCATGCTTGTCGGCTGCTTGACAGGCCCGACATAAACTGCTTTAATTCTCACAAGCAGATCTAAAACAAAAAAGAAATTCTTCGGTGTATGGCCAGGTTAACACGTAAGCAGGTTTTGCGGATTGTTAAATATACGCGCCTGAAAGGCAAAATAGCCAGGCCAGCCGCGACTGAACCATTTATCGCCGGGCTGGAAAATAGCACCCTGGTCGGCGCGAACCTGGAAAGAATCGATCTCATCGGGGCCGACCTGGCCGGAGCAAATATGCAAGGCGTCGATTTGGAAGATGCCAAGCTGCAAGGCGCAAACTTGGCTGGTGCCGATCTATTTGGGAGCTATCTCGTCGGGGTTGGTTTGGAAGGGGCTAACCTTACTGAGGCTATCCTAAAAAGAGCCAACCTATTCGGCGCTGACCTTGAGTCGGCGATTCTCGAAAGAGCCAACTTACAAGGGGCAAATTTGGAGGGCGTTGATCTGGAAGGCAGCAACCTTTCGGGGGCCAATCTGCAGGGGACCAACCTGCAGGGGGCCTATTTATCCGGGGCCAATCTGCACGGAGCAAATTTGGAGGACATCGATCTGGGCGGAGCCAGTTATGATTCGACGACCAATTGGCCTGAAACTTTCGATCCTGAACAAGCAGGCGCAATTCGCGAGGATTGATCGAAACAAGTTGGCTTTTACGTTGACGGCTTTGTGATCGTCGACTTACACTCGGGCTCAGGCTGCGGCCGAAATGGCCCCAACGCGCCTGCCAATAGCGTAAGAAAACTAATGCAAAATAAAAAAAACGGCGAGTCGGATGCAGACATTCTACGCCGGCGCAATCGAGAACTCTCTATTCTAAATACAATTGCCGAAGCGCTCAACAAGGAAATTGATCTTGACCAGGCTCTGCGCACAACGCTTGCCCAGGTAGCGGATTTATTTAATTTACACACCGGCTGGATTTTCTTGTTGCACGAGGATATGGGCGAATCCTATCTGGCCGCTGACCAGAATCTTCCGCCTGCTCTGGCTCAGGACTCGTGCTTGGTGATGGAAGGGAGTTGTACTTGCTTAGACTCCTACCACAAAGGCGGCCTGGACAACAGAGATCGGGCCCACGTTATCACCTGCAGCCGCCTCGACGGTTTAGTGGCCGGAACGGATGGTTTGCGCTATCACGCCAGCATCCCGCTGTATGCCCAGCAAAAACCGCTGGGGGTGTTAAATGTGGCCAGTGCCGAGTCGCACTGGTGGGTCTTACCCGCGGAAGATCTACGTTTGCTGTACACCGTCGGTGATATGTTGAGTATCGCGATCGAGCGAGCTCGTCTATTTGCCAAAAGCCGTCAGTTAGGTATGGTCCAGGAGCGTAACCGCCT
>JBFGLD010001332.1:0-2045 GCA_041576335.1 Anaerolineae bacterium
CCCTAAAAAAAAACTCGACTCTGCGGCCGAGCAGCCTGGCTAACTCGATCTCCATCCCGGCCAGGTCCAACAGGGTCAGTCCCTGGTCAGCACCGGGCTCAAATTCAACCAGGACGTCAATATCACGGTCCGGCCCGAAGTCGCCCCGCAGGACAGAGCCGAACAGGGCCAGCTTCCGAATCTTATGGCGACGGCAGAAAGCAGTGATGGTCTCGTCAGGAATCTCGATTTGGGCCGGCATCAGCTAGATTCCTCCTCCGGTTTGACACTGTTTTTTATGTTGAAGCCTCAGTAAAAATCATAACACAAGTGCGTGATAATATCAAAGATACGGCCGAAATTAGCACATTATGTTCATAAATAAAGTGAAACAAGACAGCAGAAGACAAATAACGATGCCCCGAAAAAACCGATCTCCTCCCCTACCCTGGACGGCAAAAAGGTCTGCATTGTTATGGAATAATCGGCGTCATTTTCTATGATGACCGGTTGACAAGGTTGTAGGCGTGTTTTATAGTTCTTTTGGTTGGGTTTGTGAGTTGGATTTAGCTAAATGACTATACGAAGCCAAAAGAGTAGGACACAATGACCCATCTTTCACAAACCTAACTGATATTTTGCGCGCCGTTTCCGCGGGCTGAGCTTAGAAAAAAGTAAATATTCATTTTAGGCATTTGGCTGTGCCACCGCTTTTAACTCGGATGTACACTGAGGACAGCGAGTCGCTCGGCGCGGAACGGTTGAAATGCAGTAAGGGCATTTCTTTGATGTGGGCTGTCCTTCCACTTCTTGCCCGAAACCTAGCTCTTGTTCGATTTCCTCATCGAGTTTGTTGATTGCTCGGATCAGCAAAAACATGACCACGGCTATGATCAAGAAGGCTACAACGTTGTTGATAAAAAGGCCATAGTTGACCGTAACCGCCCCGACAGCCTGGGCATCAGCTAAGGTTGCATAGGGCGGCGGGGCTTCAGAACCGGCCTTCAACAGCCAGAACATGTCGGAGAATTCGGCCTGGCCAGTGAGCAGGCCCACAACCGGCATAATAATGTCATCGACCAGTGATTTGGCGATCGTGCTAAAGGCGGCACCGACGGTGAAGCCTACGGCCAAATCGACGACGTTCCCCCGCATCGCAAATTTTTTGAATTCATTCAAGATTTTCCACATATTAGCCTCCAGACAAGCAGGTGTATTCGATGGAACCTAGTATATCACTTTCCTTGGCAAGGTCTTATACTCATCTGGATGATTATTCTGCGCAGGCCAGGTGAAGTTTCTGACCGCCTAATTGGTTCTTCACAAGGTCTTTTCCTCACCCACCTAGGTGATTGGGTGATTGAACGGAGCCGCTTCCAGAGCTAAAAAATTACCCAGGCCGCGTCACGACTTACTGAGGCGCTTTGTAGCACAACGTAACTGGTGTACCTTGCTCAGGAGACAAGCGGGCGTCGGCCTTGTCGATGCGCTCCTCCATAATTTAAAGTTTCACTCCCCGGCCCGTAGCCGCATTCTCTTACCGTCCGCCAATGGCTCCAACACCTTGCGATAATCAACCCCCAGCGTTTGCGCCACGTCGATAACAGCATTCCACCTCATCCTCCTGGATGATTGCAAAAAAGACCAATCATCTGATTAGGCTATCAGAAGATAGTACTTTCCCAAATCGGCAATCGCTCAAATAGGTATGGTCGAGCCCAACACAAGCGTCATATAATAAGACCACTTGATAGGGATGAAGAAGCGTAGTGAAAGCAAGACGCCACCGCGTATTTAAGGGGCCTTGGAAGGTAACGGTCGCTGAGGGACAATCCAAGGTTGACATCTACTTCCCAACCCCCAAGCACTTTCTAGAGAGGAGACATAATGCCTACGGCAACAAAACCTTTCCACAATCGTATCGCTCTTATATTTGACTTCGATGAGACATTAGCGCCCAGCACATACCATTTTTTATTGGCACAACTGGGGCTGGATGCCGATAAGTTTTTCGAAGAGCGGATCGATCCGCTAGTCGAGGCGGGTTGGGAGACAATCCTAGCCAG
>JBFGLD010001333.1:0-2045 GCA_041576335.1 Anaerolineae bacterium
AAACCCTCACGGCAGTCCAAGTCCTGCGGAACTGCGCAGTTTGGGAGTTAACATGGTTCGTTACACCTTTAAGGATGGCACATCAGGGCCCCAACCGGATCGAGAGACGGTGCGATTTTACCGGCACCAAGTTAAGACATTGGCAGAGGCCGGTATAAGTTCGTTGGTAATTCTGAGTCACGAATCCATAGCGGCCAAGCTGTCCTCATTGTCAGAGGAAAGTTTGGATACGATGATTATCGATTTTAGCGAACGGGCTGCTGAAATTGCCAAAACCTTGGCCCGCTGGCAGCCCGCCTTCCAAATTTGGCAGGCGCCGGATCAGCCCGATACGCCTTCAGGCTTCAATACAAAGCTCTCCGAGGCGACTTTCGGACGACTGCTTAGGCGTACTCACGCGGCTATTAAAGGTGTCGACTCGCGTCTCAAGGTTGTAGCCGGGGGATTGGTCTCCGGTCAACCGGGCTGGTTAGAGGCCGTGCTGAAAACGTTGGGCGGACACTTACCGGCAGATGTTCTAGGTATTCATCCCTACACGAAGCGACCTAATTCGGACTGGCCCTCCCCCGATTGGGGAACCGGCTACGTCGGCGATCTGATTGCCGCCTACCGGCAGGTGATTGATTTGCCTATTTGGCTGACGGAAGTTGGGCTTGGTACTCAGGACCTCGAAATGCAGGCGGAATATTTGCGCCGCTTTTTTAAAACGGCTGCGACCGAACTCGCCGTGCCGGTTGAACAGGTGTTTTGGTTTTGTTATGCCGACGGTATGGCTCACCCTTTTGGCCTGGTTGATAATTGGGGCCAACCCAAGCCCGCTTATGAAGCCTATCGCCACATGGCGCTGGCTACGGCGGCCCCGGCGGTTCCTGCTTCACGGTCCTCGATTTCAGCTGCGGCAGTGTCACTCGATAGGTTTCACACATTTGCCGGATACCTGGAGCAATTCCTCGTTTTTGGTCAGCGCAACCACGCCCTGCACCGGCAGATGGAGCTCGAACTGAGAGCAAATCCTCAGCGGCTTTCGAGGGTAGATATTTGGCGGCTGATGCAGCACATGCTGGCCGGCTCCACGCATACGGTTGAGCAGCCCGAAATCGAAGGACTTGATGCGCTGCAATCTCAGAAGGACCTGTACGGTCTGGTTCGTTCTATCGTTATGGCAACCCATCAAAAGACTGGTGCGCTCAGCGGGCGGATAGGGGTGCATGTACGCATCTCGGCTGAAACGGATGCCAACGCAGCAGCCAATATCGAGGTAGCGGCGCAAGTACTTGCCCATATCCGGCCCGGCAACCGCCTGATTATTATGGATACGGTCAAGGCCACTGCCGACGAAGGAAAACTTCGGGCCCCAGATATTTTCGAAACAAATATCTATGGGCAGCACCGCAATGGGCTTATCGAAAATCATGCCTGGAATTTACAGCGTCTCGTGCGGGCCTTACGTGATCGAGGCTTTCAGGACCGGGTTACCTTAGTAATGAGGCTTGATGGCCCCGACGGGGGAGCAAATGTTAACATATTTAGCGGGGCGAGCCTTCAAAAATATGAACTGGCCATGTTCAAATTAATTCGCTACCTGGAGTCGATGCTGCCCGACGTTCTCTTCAAGATTGTGCTCGGCAATGAGCCTGATCTGCCCCACGAGCGGTTATGGAGCGACCCCCACGCCAATCCTCGCGATTTTAGCCTCAACCAATTTGCACCGGCTATGGGCAACTTTATGAAAAAGCTGGCCCGCCAGCGCCCGGATATAACGTTTATCTGCCCCGCGCTCTCTGCAAACCTGAAAAATGATCAACTCGCTTATTACACCGCGCTTTTCGGAAAAGAACGGCCCAACAAGCTTGTTCCCGCGCTGCCATGAGACTTTTTCCCAAGTCGCCCCGCTGGTCGGTGAGACGCGGCGCGATGGCTTGCGGGCGGATCTTCCGAGAATCGCCGCCAACCTTGAGGCGCAGCCGGAAGTGCGTTGGCCGGAGGATAACCCCGGCGAGCTGGAACACGGCATGCGGGAATGGATCAACCGCTGTCTGGAACTC
>JBFGLD010001334.1:0-2040 GCA_041576335.1 Anaerolineae bacterium
CATTGGAACCACCCAGATTCTCGGCCGAAATTTCTTCACCCGTCACGGCCTTAATAACTTCCGGTCCTGTGATGAAGAGAACGCCAGTACCTTTGACCATGATAATAAAATCCGTTAAGGCCGGGGAATAGGCCGCACCGCCGGCGCAGGGGCCGGCAATGATCGAGACTTGGGGGACAACCCCCGATAGCAGTATGTTTCGGTGGAAAATGCGGGCGTAGCCGCTGAGAGAGCCGATCCCTTCCTGAATCCGCGCCCCGCCGCTATCATTGACGAATACAAACGGTTCGCCAGCTTTAAGAGCCATTTCCTGTATCTGACAGATCTTATCCGCATGCATTTCACCGACTGAGCCGCCGGTAACGGTAAAATCTTGTGAGGCTACAAACACTTGACGTCCGTCTACCGCACCGACGCCCGTTACCACCCCGTCGGCAGCCAATTCTTTGCCCTCCATCCCGAACGAGGTGGTACGGTGTTTGGTAAACATGAACATTTCCTGAAATGTATCAGGATCAAAGAGCAAACCAATTCGTTCGCGGGCCGTTAGCTTGCCTAACTGGTGTTGTTTTGCAATTCGCTTCTCGCCGCCGCCTAAGGCCAGACGCGCCTTCATTTCACGAAGCTGCTTTATCTTGTCTGCTGTTGTCATAAACCACCTGTGAATATAATTAAACTTGCGACTTAAGTTAAATAAAATACTTTTCTACGGAAAAAAAGAAAAATAGCCCAGCCTGGCTAGGTTGCAAGGGTCCGTCTTAGACTCTCCAAACAGGCAGGAAATCTTTTATCGTTACTCTAAGTATTTCTGCGGGGTTGAATAACATAATACTCTAGAAAAACAGCCAATTCTAGTGACAAATGTCACTAGAAACTTAGACAAAAAGCACACTCATTACGAATTCTAGCCCCTCTAACGAACTCGAATGGCAAAAAAGAGGGCCTGATGACGATAGATCATCATACCCTCCCTCAAGACATTTAGACAGTCACATCATCGTCTTAAAAGACGTTTACCACTCTCAGCCACGCCGGCTGCTATGGCCGCTTTGCCTAAGTCCAGCAGAATAAATGGAGCCACACCCCCGATCCAGGCCTTTTGCCAGCTACCCAGCATCGCCGCCAGCCAGCTCGCTCCAACAAGATAGAGCGTTAACATCCCAACGATGGCCGCTGCAAAGTTTCCCCACCAATTTCGGGTTGAGAAACGGTCAGCCAGCCAACCCGTAACGAACGCGGCCGGCACAAAACCAATCAAATAGCCCGCCGTAGGGCCAAAGAAACTGGCCGGACCCAAACCTCGGGCATCGAACGGCAAGCCGGCGGCAATCATGCCCAGGTAGGCTAACTGCGCAGCGGCCCCACCCCATGCGCCTAACACAAGCCCAGACAGCACTACTGCCAGCGGCTGCAAGGTAATGGGCACAGGCGTAAAAGGCAAATTGATCGTTACCCGGGCCGCAAGAGCCGTGATGGCCGCAAATATAACAACGGCAGCCACCTTTTGCCAAAAAGATATATTACGTTGAATAGTTTGTGATCTTGTTCTCATGATGGTTGAACCTCGATTTTTGTCAGTTGTCACATGATGTCACAACATCATCTTCTGTTGAGTCGATGAAGCGGATCCATATTTAGCCTATAGTAAAGGCCTCTCAACAAACGACCGAAAGTTACCCGATTACGGTAAGTTGCGCCAGGGACGAAGGAACCAGGACACATATAGGCGCCGTCACAGAACGGAGTTGTCAACCCGGTCACACAATCTGATCCTCCGACGAGACTGCCGAAGTCTACCGGATAATCTCACCGGCGAAATTGCGTTGGTCAGCAGGTATCGATGCTGTTGCTGCGGTTTTCAAAAAGCTCCCCCGTCTTAGAATTGTTTACCAGTTTAAAATTCCGTGGTAATACCGGATACGCCAAAAAACTTTATGCCCAGACCGTGAGCCAAGGAGCCATTTAACTTGAGAAAGTTAGGAAACCGCTGAAGTTGTCAATGTGGCAATTACCGAGCCAGTATAACACGTATTATAAAAA
>JBFGLD010001335.1:0-2036 GCA_041576335.1 Anaerolineae bacterium
AATAATAGGGCGATTTTCATTAGATTTAGATACTTTCTTTTATTATACAAAATATATAAATAAAAGGAACTAAGGGTGCTTTGCTCTTAGTTCCATCAAATTTGCTAAAATTTTCTGTTTGACAAGCGTCCGACGGCCGGAAAGAGAGATAATCCTAAATGGCTGGGGCGACAGAAACCAGCTATTCTCCCCAATCCTCCTCTTCTTCAGGCGCCAAGTTCAGGGTCGGGGGATCAAGTTTGACGACTTCCAATTCGATCCCACACTCAGCACAATGTACGATTTCGCCTTCCATAACATCGTCGGGCAGGCTAACTTCACCTGCGCATTCAGGGCATTCAGCTTGTGCACTCATTGTGAAAAACTCCTTTTTAGCATAAAATAACTCAGAATGCGGACAGATCATACCACAATTTATGGGGAAAGTAAATTGGGGGAAAAGAACTCTAACTTGGCTGCGTCGAACAGCTTAGGTGAGTTGAACATCACAAAACTTTTAACAGCGCTTAACGAGATCGGGGCGACCATCAACCGCTCGGGCAGCGGGGGCGATCTACCTGCGACCTTACAACTCATTGTTGATAATGCGGTGAAAGTGGTCGCGGCGTGTGGTAGTCCTGCCGGCCCAAAACCACGTATCGCAGCCGTGCTTTGGGGCTATAATTCCATGCAGCAAGATTTTGTTCGGGGCATGCGTGCGTCGGCCGGGGAGCCGGCCAATGCTGCCGGCGATGATTTTCCAAGAGCAGATGGGTTAGGCAAGCGGTCAATCCTTCACGCCCGACGCGTTCTATCCTATGAGGAGGCTGATTTAACTCTTCACCCGGCCACGAATGAAGCCGGAGCGCAGTCGGTCGGCTGTTTTCCGCTAATTGTTATGGAGGAACCGGTCGGCGTACTATATATTTTTCGTTTCGATGAATACCTTTTTGACCCGCTTATACTGTTAGGACTCGACAATTTTGCCAACCTGGTGGCCATGGCTATGTATTCTGCTCGCCGTGCGGGTGAGATAGCCCGTGGATTAGAACGCCAGGTCAAGGAATTGGAAAAGCTGCGCTGGGCATCTCAGGTGATTAGCAGCCGCACGACTTTACAGGAAACCCTCCGCGAAATTCTCGAAATCGGTCTGGCTATGACGGCTGCTCAGTACGGTAGTTTCGAATTGTATGATAAAGAGAACCATGTATTGACTATCGAGGCTCTGGCAGGACGCACGGATAGCGTGGTCGATACGCCGCCACTGCCGGTCGACGAGAACAGCGTGGTAGGCTGGGTGGCTTCAAGGAAGGAACCCCTATTAATACCCGATCTGGACGAGTCACGCTGGCTCGCCATCTATCACCCACTCCCAACCAATCAAAAGATGCGCTCAGAGTTGGCAGTCCCACTGCTCAGTTCCGGAGACAATTTAGAAGGGGTGCTAAATATCGAAAGCCCCAGGCCGCATGCATTTTCTGAGGAGGACCAACGACTTCTCGAGGCCCTGGCGAGCCAGGCAGTTATCGCCTTGCAGGAGATTCGGCTCTTGAATGCTATTCAGGAAATTACCGACAGAATGAGGGATGATGAAGAAGATAAGCTGTTAAAGTTCATTTTGGATCAAGCCTGTGCTTTGGTTAACCTTCCCCTCGGCGATATCTGGACAATCTCAGGCACAAATCTAATATTGCGACAATCGACAGAAGGCTGTTGCCGGAATATGGAATTACCTTTGAACGGCAGTTTAACCGGGCAGGCAATTCGGCTGCGGCGGGCCATCGCTGTAGACAACGTTCAAAACCAGCTCTACGTCAAAAATCAAGAGATCGCCACCAACCAGGGCCTGTTGTCTGCGATCGTGGTACCACTTCTCACTTCAGGCGAATCGAGGCGGGCCTTGGGGAGCTTCAGCCTTTATTCCAAACATCCCCGTGACTTCTCCGATTGGGACCGAAAATTGTTAACATCTTTGGCCGATCAAGCCGCAATTGCCCTTCAACACGCCGCGGATGTAGCTCGCTTAAAAGAACTCAATGATTTGAGCGAACGTGAAC
>JBFGLD010001336.1:0-2033 GCA_041576335.1 Anaerolineae bacterium
ACTTACGTACGGTTACTCCATATGTTTATTCCCTGATAAAGATCATGTTCTTCAGTATCTTAATATCAAAGAGCCTTTTGTTGTTTAGAGGGTATATCTTTGGGCCATTTTATGGCACGAAACTGTTGGATTTTAGACTAAAGTCAGGATAGGCCAGGTCAGCGTAGTTACCATCCTTAATTATATTACGCCCCCATGCCCCCCTTACGTGGACATCAAAAACGTAAAAAAAGGCTCGGACCGTGGATGGCCCGCGCTTTTTACCTTAAGGTTTGGCGTAAAAATTAGTTGTTCAATTCATTTTGATACCGGACATTCTGAAAAATCGAGAGGTTCGCTTGAATTATGTGCTATGCATGGCACGAAATTGGGGTTGGGATAGGCGTGTTCAAGAAATTCCTGTTTCTTGCGGCGCTGGTCAAAGCTGTCCGTAACCTGAATCTGCTCATAACCCGGCATCAGGGGCGCCAGGGAAGGTTCCGAGATGGCTTGCCAACTTTGCCGGTCAGGAATATCAAACAGATGACCATAGTGGTCCAGCCAGTCATCGTAATCAGATTGGAGCTGGCTGTTGAGACGGGCATAGTGATTCTGAGCCGGGTGCCGTTCTTCATCCAGGTGCCCCTATCGCGTCAAGACCTGGCGGAGATGACCGGAACCACCACCGAAACCGCCAGCCGGGTAATGAGCCAGTTCCAAAAAGATGGCTTTATTCGCACCGGCCGGCAGTGGATAGCTATCACTAACGCCGCGGAACTGAAGTCGATTGCCACCGAAGAATAACTCATAACATAATCCTTCGATTACAGAAAGCTCCAACCCAGCGCTTCATCGAGCGCTTTGCCCGCTGGTACACGCCGGCGATTATCGGTCTCAGTGTGGTGGCTTTCTTGATAACCTGGGAGATTGAACTGGCCTTGACCCTACTGGTCATCGGCTGCCCCGGCGCGCTGGTCATTCGCGGCATTATGCTGAAGGGGGTTGGGGTGGAAGTATTGATGGAACAGATTATCGCTTGGATCTTGAGATTAGCCAGGGCGAAATCTTTGGCCTGGTTGGGCCGGATGGCGCCGGCAAAGCCACGACCATCCGCATGTTGCTCGGATTGCTGATCCCCACCGGGGGCACGGCCAACGTCATCGGCTATGACGTGGTTAAAGAAAGTGGCGCGATGCGGAAACGAATCGGTTATATGACCCAAAAGTTCAGCCTCTACAACGACCTGACCGTAGAGGAGAACCTGAATTTTTATGGCGGCGTCTACGGGGTGCATGGCCAAAAGTTGCAAGAGCGTAAGAAATACATCCTAAAAATGGCTGGACTGACCGGACGAGAGCGAGAGTTGACCCGCACCATGTCCGGGAGCTGGAAGCAGCGGTTGGCCCTGGGCGCGGCCATCATCCACGAGCCGGACGTGCTGGTTTTGGATGAACCGACCGCCGGCGTCGATCCCATCTCGCGTCGGGCCTTCTGGGAACTGATCTACGACCTGGCCGAGGGGGGTACAACCATTTTGGTCACCACCCACTACCTGGACACTGATCCAGATACCGGCTGGCTACAAGTTCAGTTGCCTGGGCGTGAGAATACCGGCTGAATTTCCGGTAGTCCGACTTACGTCTTGGTAAAAGATGAGGACGAACTCAAGGTCAGTCAAGCATCGGTCGGGCCGACACCAACCGTGACCGCCAAACCTGTTCGTGCGGAAGCTAACTCGCCGATGCAGGTTGAGATTGTCTCGGCCGGGTTGAACGTGCGGAGTGGCCCGGGTATCGATCACCCAATAGTGGCAACCCTGCTCAAGGGTTATACGGTCTCTGTAACCAGGCCAGCCCTTTTGTTCCGTAAGGCACACCGTCTCGACGCGGTTGCGCCCGCCCAACTTCAGGATGGCAACCGAAAGGATGCCCCCCGAGGTCAGAACAGGGCATTTTACGCCTCTACCACGCTTGGCACTAAAACCATTGTCCCCACCAGCGGCAGCTCATCTCCGATAATACCGTCGAATGGAGGCCAGAGAGTGGTTGTAGTGG
>JBFGLD010001337.1:0-2031 GCA_041576335.1 Anaerolineae bacterium
ACAACCATTACACAATATATTGTCAAATTACGCTATATTACACTAAATATAGTATGATGGGAAATTATGACCCAATTCATTATACCTATATTATGTCAAAAACGCAACCTCAACTAAGGATTATGTAAATTATATTTCGGCCAAATTGACTGGCTCAATACGCTGGATAGATGGAAAGGCGAATACTGCGCAGCTTTGCCTTCTATTAACAATTGACCAATCCGACGACAATCATGCGCGTTTTACGTTTGCCAAGAGTTATAGTAAAATCATGGTGTTCAGGTGTCGTCTCGAAGTACTGCTTTTTTTATATTGGTTACCATGCCCATCTCCATTCATCCCGTCCCTTCAATTGAAGCGTGTCGACATATCGAAGAGCTGCAAGCAAAAATCTGGGAATGTAGCTCGCTCGAAGTCGTGCCCGACCACATGCTGTGGACCATGGCTAAAGAAGGGGGCATGGTTTTGATAGCCAATTCCGATACAGGCGAGCCCGTCGGGTTTGCCTTTGGATTTCTAAGCCTTACCGCCGACAGGCGTCTCAAGTTGGCCTCTCATCAGGTCGGTGTGTTGCCGGCTTACCAGTGCAGCGGGATCGGTTATCAATTAAAATTAACTCAACGCAAGTTGGCATTGGCCCGCCAGCTCAATTTAATTACCTGGACTTTTGACCCGCTCCAAGGGCGTAACGCCAATCTGAATCTGCACAAACTTGGCGCCGTCAGCAATACTTACCTGCCCAATCTTTATGGTGAAATGCGCGACGAGCTGAACCAGGGCCTTCCCAGTGACCGCTTTCGAGTCGACTGGGATATTGGCTCGGAGCATGTGGCCAACCGGCTCGCCGGTCACTTTACCACTTTAGAGGTAGATAACTACCCCTTGCTTAACCCGGCCACCATCCAAAACGGATTTCTCGCGCCGCCCGATGCCTTTGAAAAGCCTGCTGATACATTTTGCCTGATCGAAATCCCCGACGACATTAACGACTTGAAAGCGATCGTGCCGGATTTAGCCCTCCGATGGCGCTTACATACCCGCCAGATATTTGAAACGGCTTTTGGCGCAGGCTATATTGTCGTTGATCTCCTGCGTCGAGAAGAGCGTAATTTTTACGTGCTGCAGAAGGACTGGTACGCAGCCCTGTCCGTAGTTCGTAGTCCGTAAAATAGAATTTTTCTGGGCACCCGGTCATAGGCACGCCATATTACTCGATTATGCTTTTCTTCCATTATTTTAGGTAAGGAAACAAAAACATTCCATGAAAATAGAACGCATTGAGCTCCACCATATTTCCCAACAATTGGTGCAGCCATTCCGAACTAGCTTCGGTACCCAGTTGGAACGCCCTTGTATTTTGGTGGCGGTTTTTAGTGACGGGGTGGTCGGTTGGGGCGAGTGTCCCGTTTCGGTTGAGCCGGGTTACTCATACGAAACGATTGAAACGGCCTGGCACATTTTGAGAGACTTCTTGGTTCCTGCTACTCTAGGGCGGGATTTCTACGCAGCTGAGGCTGTGGTAGAGCGATTCGATAAGGTTCGCGGACACTCTATGGCGAAAGCCAGCGTGGAAAATGCGGTTTGGGATTTAATGGCTAAAATCCGGGGAGTACCTCTGTCGAACCTCTTAGATGGCGTACGAGATCAGGTCGAGGTTGGCGTCAGCATTGGTATTCAACCGTCACTTAGAGCCATCTTGGAGCGCGTAGACCAATTTGTGGACCAAGGTTACCGCCGCATCAAAATGAAAATCGAGCCGGGCTGGGAGCTTGAACCGCTTTCCGCAGTGCGAGAGCGACACCCGGCGATCAAACTCATGGCTGATGCCAATTCTGCTTTTACGCTCGATCACGCCCCGCTGTTTCAAGCTATGGAGCCGTTAAATTTGCTAATGATCGAGCAGCCCCTTCACTACGACGACATCTTTGACCACGCCAAACTGCAGGCCCGAGTGACCACGCCGATCTGTCTGGATGAAAGTATCCACTCGACCCATCATGCCCGCTGGGCTATTGAAGCGAAGGCCTGCCG
>JBFGLD010001338.1:0-2024 GCA_041576335.1 Anaerolineae bacterium
GGCAACAAGAGATTTTCCGACAATTGGCGTACTGCTTTAATCCGCTACTTCTCGAGGAAAAACCCCATTCCGAAAATATGCGAATTGACCTAAAGCCCCTCAGCGTTCGACGGCAGCGCCTTTGCTGCCCGAAATAACCTCTGTTAGTAGAGGCACGATTCTATTTTCGACAATAGCCTGCCACGTAAACCGGGCCAGCACGCGCCGTCGAAGTTGAAAAGCCCGGTCTGCTTGAAGCAGCGCAACGATCGTACGCGCCACCTCAGCCGCCGGCGTATCCGGCGCAAATAGGGTTGCGCCCGGGCCGGCACTTTCGCGGAAGGGTGGTAAATCGGTGGCAAAGATGGGCAGGCGCGCCAGTCCCGCCTCCAAAATAGGAATTCCAAAGCCTTCTTGGCGGCTGGGAAAAAGCATCGCGTCCGCGATTTGAAAGAGATTGGCCAATTCAGCATCGTCGAGTAAGAGGGGTTCTGCGGCTGCCTCGCCGGACGCATAGACAAAATGGACCGCCTCAGCCAAGCCCAAATCTTTTTGGATCGCGAGCAGGCTATTCAGATAGACGATATTGGTTGGGTTGTGCGGGCCCGGCGGGCCGGTAACGATTAAGCGGGCATCCCAGCCGGACGCTTCGCGAACTGCGGCTAACCAGCGCAGACCCAACTCGATATTTTTTCGCCGGGTAATACGGGCCGGGAGTAAGAAGACGCAGTCGGCGCCCAGTAAATTCCAGCCTCGAACCAAGTTGGCAGTTTTTGTCTCGCTGCGGTAGAAGTCGAGCGGTTCAACCCCCGGCGGGACAACCGTAATCGTATCTGTCGGAATGTTGTATAAGCGAGCTAGGTCAGCCTGCTGGGCCTGGGACACGGTGACGTGCCGCACGCCCGGCCAGGGATGTCGCAGTCGTTCCCACGGCTCGCCGGGGTGCAGATCGGGCCGGTATTGAGGGCGCAGCCAGGCAAAATCGTGATGCCAGGCTATCCATGGCGGACCCTGACCGGCTTGGGTCAAACCGTAAACGGCCCGGGTCAAAACCAGGTTCTTGTGCAAAGTGAAGAAGTTGTGGCCGATAACCGTGTCGCAGGCTCCCAAGTGAGACACCAAAGCTGCCATAGTTTTGTCGACCAGGGCCTTAAAATTGGCCGGAACTTCCCCGGCGGCCAGAGCTCGGTTAAGCTTGCCAATGATCTCTCCTCGCGAAGCAGCCAGCGGCTCCGAGCGATAGGTAACGCCCGGCTGGACGGCCTCACCCTGCCCCGCGACGACGGTCACCTGATGGCCAAGCGCCGTCAACACGCGGGCGTGATGATAAATTGTTATTTCAACCCCGCCGACAACGGGTGGAGCAGCATAATGAATGATCCCGATATGCATCATTCCCCTTTTTTCGACCGGAGAGGATTTGCGGTCTTCTTTTGCCCATTATTTCAGGTCGGCTTTCATAGGAGCCGGCGGTAGAGATCACTTCGGCCCCTCAATGTCGTAACGGCCCGTTTGTTAATCAGTCAAAGTTTGCCAGAATATCTTTTAGTTTTTGTTCTAACACTTCAAGCGAGAAATGTTCTTGGGCGATGGCGTAATTTTTGTTGGTCATAGCCCGGACTCGCTCCGGATCGCTCAACAACGCTTGAGTTGTTTCTACGGCAGCATCGTCAACAAATCCGTCCAGTTCAATGAACTCAAAGCCCAAAGGCCCAATGTCGGCATTGTACACAGGATAGCGGTTGACAACCACTAGGCGCTTAAAATAGATCGCTTCCAGGAGGGCATTACCGAAGCCCTCATAGGTACTCGGATAGGTCACCAGATCGGCGTGCGGATAAGCATCCCATAAGGAATAAATCTTGTGACTATTGTCGGTCGTTCGCTCTGCCCCAATTAGATGATCGATGAGCCGCAGGTCAACTTTCATCATGCTGGCTTCACGTTTGAGCCAGAGCCAATAGTGCAGGCCTTCATCGTGGGTGCGATGGGTGATAAAGAGATGTTTGTTTTGCAGCTCCAAGCCCTTGACCAATTCCAGGGCC
>JBFGLD010001339.1:0-2018 GCA_041576335.1 Anaerolineae bacterium
ACCCCAACGATGGCTACGCCTACTGACACGCCAACACCTACACCCGAAGCACCCACGCCCACGCCAGAGTCACCCACACCTACACCCGAGTCGCCGACCCCGACACCCGAGGCGCCCACGCCGACGCCGAGCAGTGCAACCATGCACGTCGCCGATTTGGATGGCGTTAGCACGCCGGAAAGTGGTAACAAATGGCGAGCGACGATCACCGTTACCATAGTCGATCTAAATGGCAGCCCGGTCGCCAACGCCACTGTCAGCGCCAGCTGGAGCGGCGGTTTGTTGGGCACGGCCGCCTGCATCTCCGGCAGCAGCGGCCAGTGCAGTCTGGTCAGCAACAAGCTTAACAACGGCGAAACGAGCATCACCTTAAGCGTGAATAGCGTGACTCACGCGGCCTACGCCTACCAGGCGGGCGACAACGCCGATCCTGACGGCGACAGCAACGGCACAACCATCACGGTTAGCAAGCCGTAGTGGGCATCCAATAACGCAGCCGGGACCCATCCTGAGCGAAGAGGTCTAAGGAATAAGGTCTCTTTTTTCACAAAGGTAGGGAAACACCCCATGGTATTCCGGGCTGTTATGTCAGATAATAAACAGAGAAATCATTGGGCAGAAGAATGCTCTCAAAATCACTTTTCATTACCTTGAGCTTTATCGGGAAGTGATCATTGAAACGGAAGAGGCACGTCATGACTCCGTTCCAAAGAACTTCCCGAGACTTCTCCCCCTCGTAGTTACAGCGTCAATGGAGCAATCATCCTTATGAAACACACCCTCAAACTTCTCGTCAGCTTACTCATCTTTACTGCACTCGTGGGCGGGTTCGTCTTACGACAGAGCTCGACGCCCACCCAACAGGCCGCCTATGTCGAACCGGGCCTGTGGTCTCAGCAGAATGAGACCCTGTCGGTCATTGTCACGGCCGGCGACTCGGCGGAGACGGCGGCCCGGGCCGTGGAGCGGCTGGGCGGCCAAGTCAGCAGCGAGTTGTGGCTGATCGACGCGGTGGCCGCAACCATTCACGGCAGCGAACTGTCGAGATTGGCCGCAGTGAACGGCATCGTCTCGATTGTGGCCAACAAAGGTGTGCGCACCGCCCAGGAACCCACGGACTGGGATGGCTGGATCACCGACCGGCGCATTCGTCGCGGCACATACGTTCTTGAAGGAACCCAAAGTGTGCCTGCGGTTGCCCTGCCGGACGGCGGGCTCTTCTCCCTGGCCGAAAACGGCAAAATCTTAATTCTCAATGCCGATGGCACCATCCGGACCAAGCTCGCTCTATCCGGAAACACTTATCGAACAAACCCGGTTGTCGGTGCAGACGGCACCATCTACCTGGCCGGAGAGTCGCCGCGAGTTTACGCGCTTAACCCCAATGGCTCGATCCGCTGGGAATTTAATCCGGCCGGTACGTCAGCCCGATTTCTGGGGGGTGTGGCGCTCGGACCGGATGGGACAGTCTACGCCGCCGACGATGGCGGGTCGGTCTATGCCTTGCACGGGACGAGCGGCCAGCTCCGTTGGCAATTTCAAATTAACGGCACCAACTATGGCAGCGTGGTCGCCACCCCAACAATCGCGCCGGATGGCACGATTTACGTCTCGACCAGCGGGGAGGGTCTGAATCCGCGCGGCTACTTGTTTGCCCTTTCTCCAACGGGCGCAAAAAAATGGTCTTTTACCACCAGCAAGAATACGCCCTTCACCTTTAGCCCTCAATTGGATGCCGGCGGGGTCATCCATTTGGCCAGCCCCGAAAAAACGGTCTATGCCCTTAACCCGGATGGCACGCTGAAATTCGAATTCAGCACGGCCACTAATATCCCGGTCCAGCCGGCTTTGGCTCGTGACGGCAGCCTATTTGTAGCCACGCAGGACGGCACCTTGTATGGGCTTAACCCGGATGGTACGCTGCGCTTCCAGTTCCAGGTGCCGAGCGGCACGATTGTTACCTCGCCGGTGTTGTCACCCGATTTCAAGCAAATTTATGTCGCCATTAAAGAACGTCG
>JBFGLD010001340.1:0-2016 GCA_041576335.1 Anaerolineae bacterium
TATAATGTCGACAAAAGTTGTCATGCCCCAGTGCAGCAGCGAGGCGTCACCCGTGGTAATATCGATCAAGACCGTGTAGGTCACATCCCCAGCTTTGGTTTCTGACTTTGGCTTGATGCGCACAACCTCCCCTTCAAACTCGTTGTCGGGCAGAGCATCAACACTGATCTGCACTTTTCGACCCGGTTTAATGCGAACTACGTCGATCTCGGTTAGGTCGTCCGTCTCAATTTGCCAGCGGGAGGTATCACCTATGACCAAACTGGTCGAGCCGCCCTGGACGATCTCGCCCTCGTCGATATTGAGACTGCCGATAACCCCATCAAAAGGCGCTGCCAATTCAGTCTTGGCTAGCTCGGTTTCGGCCGACTGTAGATTGGCTTGCGCCGTCTCTATTCCAGCCTCGGCACTTTTAATCCCGGCATCAGCGGACTGGACGCCGGCCGCGGCCACGGCAATCTTTTCAGCAGTTGCCCCGGCTTTGAGCTCGGCTAAACGCGCTTCCACCCTGGCTACCTCAGCCTGAGTCTGGGCGATTTGCTCCGCGGTCGCACCGGCGCGAACCTTGTTTAGGGCTGTTTGGGCCTCAAATAACTGCGCCCGAGCTACGGCCACCTCTTCTTGGGTGGGACCGTTGACCAGGCGATCATACTCGGCTTTAGCGGCTTCATACTCCAGGGTCGCTTGTTGCAAGGCGACCCCAAAAGGTTCCGCCCGATCTGGGTCGCCAAAGACATTTTCGTCATAATCTGCTTGTTTCAACCGGACATTCGCTTCGGTTTGTAAGAGACGAGCGGCGGCGGCTTCAATGTCTTCGTCACGAGACCCGGCCAAGACCTGAGCCAGGCTTGCGCGGGCTATTTCAACCCCAGCTTCAGCTTGGGCGATGTCTTCGGGCGTTGGTCCGGCCACAAGTTCGGCCAGGGCGGCTTCGGCGCGAGTTAAATCAGCCGCAGCCTGAGCAAGCTGCTCAGGGGTGGCCCCGGCCTTGGTATCGGCCAGGGTGGCCTGGGCCTGGGCCAGCGCTGCTTGCGCATTGGCCCAAGACGCGTCGGCGTTGCTCACCGCAGCTGCGGCTTCGGTCAGGCGAGCTTGCTGGGCAGAATCATCCAACTTGGCTAGTAATTGCCCTTGCTTGACCGTATCACCTTCTTCAACTTCGATTAAGACGACGCGCCCGCCAACTTCGAACGCTAAGTCCGCTTCTTTCACCGGTACCACGAAGGCTTCAGCCGAAACTGTGTTTGGCTGCTGCACGGTGGAAATGACCGGTGTGGGCTCCGGTTCTTCCTCGCCAAATATGCCGCAGGCCATCAGGCTGCTTGCCAGAAAGATAAGAACCGCCGTAAGATAAAAAGATTTTGGTTTCATACCCACTTTCTCCTTGATTGCTGATACATGAACTTCCGGTTGGGCCGTATCAAAAAATAATACGATTGACACTTCATAAAGTTGCTTTTTCGGAGGTTTTTCGAGGTGAAGGAAGTCAAATGAATGTGGTGCTTGGTCGTCCTGTACTTGCCGCGTAAGTTTCGCACTCCCTTACCTCACTCGCGCCCGTTTGAAAAGTTCCCTTGCCGAATAACACCCGGCCCTACGACGTCAATTTCAACCCACTGGCAAAAACCTCGAGTGCCCAACGGTGGATCGGTTCGAAGTCTGCCTGAAAATGGCGAAACTGGGTTTGCCGTAACATAGCCATTCCGTGAACGAGCGCCCATAAGCCGTAGGCCACGTGTTCCAGGCTCAGCCCTTCCGGGACCTTAAGTTCTCCCGCATCGATCAGGGCCTGTATGGCCTCCAGCAAAATTCTATAGGGCGAGTCTTCGGGAATTGGAAGGTCGAAAGAGGTCCGGCTGGGGGGTAGGGTGGTGAAAATTAGTATGAAATGTTCAGGCTCGTGCCGGGCAAATTCCAGGTAAGCCAAACCTAATTTGAAAAGACGCTCGGTCGGGCTTAAATCTGTGGGAACACTGCCCAGATATGCCTTGAGACGCTCCATCCCCTCCGCGCAGA